>DQVG01000117.1 GCA_015661865.1 Desulfurobacteriaceae bacterium | reverse complement strand
ATGTTACAATGTTATATATTTAATATATATAAAATTTAATTTAGACAGAGAGTTTAAAATGATTTTGGGAAATTTAAATATTAATATTTCAAAATTTTTACTGGCTATATCTTCTATGTCAAGTTTAATGGATTGTGATATAGCCCACCATAATTATAGAGTAGCTTATATATCTTACTTGATAGCGCGAGAAATTAGCTTTTCAAATGAATTTCTACACAATATAATTATATCTGGCTTATTACATGATATAGGACTTTTACTTTTTCATCATAAGGAAGATCTTAATTTAGTAAAAAATTCAACAAGAGAGGATATTAAACGAATTCACTTTCATGCAGAGCTTGGGTATGAATTGTTAAGAAATATACCTAACTTAACTAAAGCTGCTCAAATAATTAGATATCATCACTATACTTATCCAGAAATTATAAAAATGAAAGCCCCTTTTTCTTCGATTATTATTCACTTAGCAGATAGATTGGATGTTTTTTTATCTTCCAAAATTGATTTTAGAGAACCCTATTACAAGAACTATGGAAATTATTGGAAATTACTTGAGATTTCTAGAAAGTTTCTTATTAAATCAAAAAAACATTTTAGTGAAAAATTAATTAATATTTTATTAAATAAAATTTTAAATAAAGAGGCCTTTTGGTATGAGTACTTAAATGAAGAAGCTTTAAAAGACTCTTTAACTTTTATTTTATCTAATTTTGAAAGAAAAGTCCCTTTTGAAATTTTTGAAAATATGTCTCAAACTTTAGCATATATTATAGATTTTAAAAGTCCGTTTACGGCTACTCACTCTTCCGGAGTTGCTCAAACAGCAGCGACACTTGCAAGTTTAATGAATTTTACTACTCCTGATCTTCAAAAAATCAAAATAGCTGGTTTGCTTCATGATATAGGTAAAGTAGCTATTCCGCTTGAAATTTTAGAAAAACCAGGAAGGTTAAGTACAGAGGAAATAGGGGTAATGAAATCTCATGTTTTCTTTACATATAAAATCTTATCTACAATTAATATAGATCGAAGTATTGTTTCTTGGGCATCCTATCATCATGAACACTTAGATGGCAATGGATATCCTTTTAAACTAGATGCTAAACACTTGTGTTTAGGTTGTAGAATTATGGCTGTAGCCGATATATTTACTGCCTTAATGGAAGATAGGCCTTACAAAAAACAACTTAGCTATAAAGAAGCATTGGAAATTATAGATAAAATGGTTTCCGCAAATAAATTAGATGCAAAAGTTGTAAATACTTTAAAAAACAATTTAAGAAAAATTGATTATGAAAGGAAAAAAGCTCAAAAAGAAGCACGAATAATGTATGATAGATTAAGAAATATAGAACAAAAATTTTTTGAAAGAAAGCAAGTAAAAAGTTTTAATTAATAATGTAGTATTTCATAAGGTTCAAAGTTTAAATCTAAAACGTGCTTTCTTTTTAGATTTAACTTTAAGAAATCTAAAAAACCTTTTATAGTTTTTAAATCTTTCTCTTCTACGTCCCAAGGATCCACTTTAAAGTTTAATTCTAAAAATAAAGGGTCGAAAAAGATTTTTTTAAAATCTTTAAATTTTAAAGGATATCCCGTTATAACTATTTTTGAGATTTTTAAATTATTGGTAGAAGCAATGTAAATTATCTCTTTTAGACAACTTTTTAATATATTTAAAAAAATGTTTACTATTTTAAAAGTATGAATAGTTTTTTTTCCTTGTGTTTTTATAACAAAAGATCTTCTTTTTAATGCCTTTAGCCCATCCATTATAAAATAATTTTCAAGTTCAGTAAAAGGTATATCAAAATTTTTTGCTAATTTTTTTAAAATATTTTTTATAGAAATTTTACTTGAATAAAAAGACCAAGCTATATAGTTGTTTTTTAAGTAAGTAACTTCTACTCCACTAGAACCAAAATTTATTAAAAGTAAATTTTCTGATTGCATTAAATTATCTTTTAAATAGTTAGAAACATAACAAACATTTTGAGCTAGAAAATGTCTAATTTTTAATTTTTTCCTTCCAAAAAGCTCTTTGATGGTCTCTATAGTATAGGAGTTTTTTAAAAAAAAAGGGTAAGCTTTTACTTCTAAATATCTCCCAGATAAACTTAAAATATTTTTTACTTTTTGACCATCTAAAGTAAATTCATAAGGACATAAATGGGAAGTATATAGGTCTGGGAAAAGATAATTTTTATCTTCTTTAAACTTAAGATATAGATCTTTAAAAAGATTAATATCTATATACTTTTTCACACCAAAATCATAAGGAATTGTAACTTCTTCTTTTCCTTTAATTTGAAAGTTTGATAATGGTAAAATAATAAATAAATCCTTTATATTAGTGTTTCGTATTAAGGTATTAATTTCATTTTCAAAAATTTTTCCATCAGTAATCCATCCTTTGGAAATGCTGAAAGTATAAACTTTTTTAGGATTTTTTATTAAAAAATCTCCTTGAAATAAATTAACTTCTGCATATTTTATACAATAGCTGCCAATATCTAAAATTCCGAACTCTGAAATTTTTTTATCTAGTAAATAGTCAAAAAATTTTTTTAACATCAAAATTCCTTTTAAAATTTTTGATTATCTAAACCTTTGCCCTAATTATATCAAAAGCTTTTTTAATCTTTGGTATACTATGCCTAATAGTTTATTTAGCAATGAAGATTGGGAGGAGAAAATGCCAACTTCAAATTATGAAGAAAGTGCGATTAAAGTCCTTAAAGGTCTTGAAGCTGTTCGAGAAAGACCTGGAATGTATATAGGAGATACTTCCTTTTACGGACTTCACCATCTTGTTTTTGAGCTAGTAGACAATAGTGTAGATGAAGCGTTAGCAGGGTTTTGTAAAAATATAAAAGTAATTATTCATAAAGATAATTCTATAACTGTGATGGACGATGGAAGAGGAATACCTACGGGGATTCATCCAGAAGAAAAAATATCTACTTTAGAGTTAGTATTAACTCGTCTTCATGCAGGGGGAAAGTTTACGAAAAAAGCTTATAAATATTCTGGAGGCCTTCATGGAGTAGGACTTTCTGTAGTAAATGCTCTTTCTGAGTGGCTTACAGTAGAAGTTTATAGAGAAGGAAAGATTTTTCGTCAGGACTATAGAAGAGGAAAACCTATAACTCCAGTTAAAGTTATAGGAGAAACTAACAAAACTGGAACTAAAATTACGTTTAAACCAGATCCCGAAATATTTGAAAAAGTTGAATTTTCCTGGGATTATTTAGCAGCTAGGTTAAGAGAACTTGCCTTTTTAAATCCTGGCTTAACTTTAAAACTTAAAGACGAAAGAGAAGATCCTCCTCGAGAAGCTGTGTTTTTCTATAAAGATGGAATTAAAGAGTTTGTTCAAAAGCTGGCAAATCATAAAGGAGCCTTATTCCCTGAACCAATATATTTAAAAGGTGAAAAAAAGGTTGAAGATAAAAATGATGAAATTTGCGTAGAAGTGGCTTTTTCTTATACAAACTCCTATCAAGAAACGATTTATTCTTTTGTAAATAATATAAATACTCGAGAAGGTGGTAGTCATGTTACAGGCTTTAAGCTAGCTTTAACAAAAGCTTTACAAAAATTTATAAAAGATAACAATATAAAAGTAAAAGGTGTTACTTTAACCGGAGATGATCTAAGGGAAGGTTTAGTAGCCGTAGTTTCCGTTAAACTTTTACATCCTCAGTTTGAAGGTCAAACTAAAACTAGACTAGGTAATTCTTATGTTAAAGATGAAGTTTATTCCATTGTGTATAACTATCTTATTGAATATTTTCAAAAGCATCCTCAGATTGCTAGAAAAATAATTGATAAAGCTATTTTAGCCGCAAAAGCTAGAATAGCTGCTAAAAAGGCTAAAGAGCTTACTAGAAGAAAGGGAGCTTTAGAGGATTTATCTTTACCTGGAAAACTAGCTGATTGTTCTGAAAAAGATCCAAAGAAAACTGAACTTTTTATAGTTGAAGGGGAATCTGCGGCAGGATCTTCTAAACAAGCTCGAAATAGAAAAACTCAAGCTATTTTGCCAATAAGAGGTAAGATTATTAATGTTGAAAAGGCTTCTTTAGATAAAGTTTTGAAAAATGAAGAAATTAAATCTATAATATCTGCTCTTGGAACAGGTTTTGGAAAGGATTTTGATATTACAAAACTTAGATATAATAAAATTATTATTATGACCGATTCAGATATAGATGGTTCTCATATAAAAACCTTACTTTTAACCTTCTTTTTTAGATTTTTCCCCGGTCTAATTGAAAATGGTCATGTATATATAGCCTTACCTCCTTTATATAAACTAAAAAAGGGAAAATGGGAAACTTATGTCCTAAGTGACAAAGAACTTAATTTTTATATTTCTAAATTTGCCTCAAAAGAAATTTCCTTGATAGACAAAAACGGAAAAGCTTTAGATGAAAAAGAAACCTTTGAACTTATAAATGCTATTGGAAATTACTT
>DQVG01000136.1 GCA_015661865.1 Desulfurobacteriaceae bacterium | reverse complement strand
TTAAATTTATTTTTAACTCAATTATAAAGTTTTAATAGGAATAAGACAATTTTCTCTTATTCCTAAAGTAATTTTATCTTTTAAGTTTATATCCTTTTTTACCTTAAAAAAAGCAATTTCTAACTTTTTAAGATCAAAGTCGAGAAGATTAACGTTTGAATTTAAAATTTTACCTTTTATTATTTTATAATCTGGAAAATCATATACATCTTCTACCTTCAAAGTAATAAAAATTTGGGATTTTTCTGTTTTTAAAATAGAGTCTTTTTTTAAGAGAAAAATATTCTTATCTAAAGAGATTAAAAAAGGATAATTTAAAAGCTTAGCAGCTTTTATATTTAAATTATTTAAAAAGTTTTCTTTACTAGATTCAAAAACTACTTTACCCCTTTCCAAAAAAACAAAATAATCACATAAGCTATAAACTTCTTCAAAATTGTGACTTACAAATATGACATTTATATTTATCTTTTTAAAAACATCATGTAAAAAATATAGAAATTTTTCCCTTAAAGCTTCATTTAAAGCCGAAAAAGGTTCATCTAGTAAAAGAACCTTTGGATGTAAACTTAAAGCTCTTACTATAGCTACCCTTTGTTTTTGACCTCCAGAAATTTCAGAAGGATATTTGGTAAGGATATCTTTTATTTCAAAAAGTTTTATTAAATAATCTAGATACGAAATATCCTTAGAAAAAAACTTTAAATTTTCAAAAACAGTCATATGAGGAAATAAAAGAAAGTCTTGAAAAACATAACCTACTTTTCTTTTATGAGGAGGTAAATTTATTTTTTTGTCTTTATCAAAAAATAAAATATTATCTATGTTAATATAACCTTTGTCTGGAGAAATAAAACCACTAATTAACTTTAAACTTAAACTTTTCCCACTTCCCGAAGGGCCAAAAAGAGCTACTTTTTTAAAGTTTGTTTTTATTTTTAAATTTAAGGAAAATTTTGAAAAAGATTTTTCGATCCAAATATCAAACACTTTTTACCTTTGCTTAGTTTTTTCTATATAAAAACTTATTTAAAGTATATGCTATCAGAAAGCAAAAAATGGCAACTAAATAAGAAAGTTTTAAAGCTAAATTAAAATCTCCTTGGGATATTAAATTATAAATTTCTAAAGATATTGTAGTAGTTTTAAAAGGAATATTTCCAGCTACTACTAAAGTTGTTCCAAATTCCCCAATAGCCCGAGCAAAGCTGAGTAAAACAGCTCCAAAAATAGAGTATTTAGTTAAAGGTAAAAGAACTTTAAAAAATTTATCAAAAAAAGATTTTCCAAAAAGATCACATAAAAGCAAGTACCTTTTATCCACCTGCTCAAAAGCACTTTTAACGGTCTTAAAATAAATAGGAAAAGATGCTAAAAAAGAAGCTAAAATTGCCCCCTTAACGGTAAAGATAATGGAAAAATTAAGTTTTTCTAAAATCGAACCTATAAAAGAATTTTTTCCAAAAATAAGAAGAAGAAAAAAACCTGTTACAGTTGGAGGAAATACTAAAGGTAAATTTATTAAAGATTCTAAAACTAATTTAAAAGGAAAGTTTTTATAAGCAAATAAATAAGCCAACAAAGTTGTAAAAACTAGATTAAATAAAGTAGCTAAAAAAGCCACCTTAAAGGATAATTTAATTGAAAAAACTATTTCAGGATTAGATAATATATCAGAAAGAAAATCCATAGCTTTTTAGCACTTTTCTAGTTTCATTTGAAGTTAAATATTTATAGAAATTTTTTGCACATAATTTTACATTTTTCCTTTTAATAAGAGCTAAGTAATAATTTATAGGGCTATGTAAAGAACTTGGAAATACATAAATTAATTTTAACTTATTCTTAGCCTTTAAATAATCTGTATAATAAATAATAGAAAAATCTACATTTTTACTAATTAAATAAGAAAGAGCTTGATTTACATTATTAGCATAAACAAATTTATCTTTAAGTTTATCCCAATATCCCAAATTGTTTAAAACTTCATATGCATATTTTCCAAAAGGAGCAAATTTATAGTTTCCAATAGCTATAACTTTTGCTTTAAAAATATCTTGCAAAGAGTTAAAGGATGAATTTGAGTAAGTAACTAAGACTAAGGCATTTTTAGCAAAAATTTTTTTTCCTTTTATTAAATTTTTAGCTTCTAAAAAATCTATCCAACTTTTAGAAGCACTTATAAAAATATCCACCGGAGCTCCTTGGAAAATTTGGAAAGCTAATTTTCCAGAAGCTCCACTATTTAAAATAATTTTGCAATTATTATTTTCTTTTTCAAACTTAAAAATAATATCTTTTAATACCTTTTGAGTGCTAGTAGCTGCGGATACTAAAATTGTTTGCGCATAGGATAAATTAAGAATAATAGAAAAAAATAATATAATATAAAATTTTCCCATTTGCCTACCACAGATAATATTTGTAGCTGATATTTTATTATAAAACTTGCAAGGAAAAGAAAATTATTTGAATTTGTTTAAATTTAAAAATTATAAAAAATTAAAAGAAGAAAAAATATCAAAGTTTTCATATTCTTTAAAAATTCTTCCGATTATTTTCAATTTAATAGTATATCAAGTTTCAAGATAGCTTGTATTTATAAATTAATTTTTATATCTATCCCAAGGTAAAATTACTCCTCCACCAGGCAGTACTTTTACGGAGCTTTTTGAATGATTAATACTTTTTTCCTTTTTATTGTTTCTCTCATTTACATCCCTTTTTGGATATAAAACAGCGTTTATAAAAGCAGTTCCCTCTACTATTTTTCCTAAGGAATATTTTGGAAAAGTTTTAAAAATTTTCACAGTTCCTATTTTTTTTAAATTATAATCAATAAATTCTTTAGTATAAGGATAATATAAGGAATTTTGAATTTTATAAACATCAAAAATATCATTAACTTTTAAAATTTTATCTCCATAATTAATAACTACTTCTTTTTTATCATTAACATAAATTATTCTTGGAGGAAATATAGCAAAGATAATATCTTCTTCTATTTTTTTTGCAATTTTTCTAAAAGCTTTAGTCAGAGTTTTATAATTTAACTTTCCATTTAATTTTTCTTCTATATGTAAAACATTACTATACTTTATTTGATTAGTTGATATTGATATTACTTTATAAGAAACATCACAAGTTAAAATATTTTCCTCTGTATACCAACCCAGTTCCTTACTTCCTTTAACTTTTTTACGAACAAATAAATTGTTTATTTTTCCGACAAGAATATAATCTGCTACAAGTTGTTTTCCAAGTTTTAAAATTTCCTTTTTATCTGTAAAGGGAGAAGTTACCTTAAAAAGTTCCTTATATACCTTATCTTCATTTTCTCTATTTAAAACCAAAAATTTTCGAGATCCCGTAAAGTATGTAACTAAAATGTCATAGAAAATATTCTTTAGTTTATTTTTTGAATGATTTTTTATATT
>DQVG01000086.1 GCA_015661865.1 Desulfurobacteriaceae bacterium | reverse complement strand
GGACCAAAATGTTGGAATTATGGTCCCAAGTATTGGAATTGGGGACCAGAATATCGTCGCTGGGGGCCAGGACGTTGGAATTGGGAACAAAGAAGAGGATTTTTTTACTTTCTCCAAAATTATCCTAAACAAAACTTATCCCAAGAAGAAATTAAAGGTCTTCTTCATATGAGAGAAGAAGAAAAACTTGCTCGAGACGTTTATCTTACTTTATATAACAAATGGAAATTACCTATATTTTTGAATATAGCTAGGTCAGAGCAAAGACATATGGATGCTATAAAATATCTTTTAGAAAAGTATGGTCTTAAAGATCCTATAGCTAAAAACGAAGATAAAATTGGTTATTTTTCTAATCCGGAATTTCAAAAACTTTATAAAGATTTAGTAAATCAAGGAAGTAAATCTTTAATAGATGCCTTAAAAGTAGGGGCTTTAATTGAAGAGTTAGATATAAAGGATCTTAAAGATCATATTTCAAAAACAGATAATAAAGATATAGCTTTTGTTTTTCAAAATTTAATGAAAGGCTCTAGAAATCATTTAAGAGCTTTTGTAAGAGTTCTTTATTCCTTTGGAGGTAATTACTCTCCTAAATATATATCTCAACAGGAATTTGAAACTATCATAAATTCCCCTATGGAAAGAGGACCTGTAGGGATAAGATGTTTGAATTAAAATACTTCTAATTGATTACCAAAATTACTTTTTGGCTGGACCTTTTAAAGGTCCAGCTTTGTTTTTAAATTTTATTTGAAAAATTAGAATTTTTAATTTATGCTAATTTGAAAATGGCTTCTAAATTACATATTAACAAATTAAAGGTTTAAAATTCCCATCCTTAGTAAAAATAAATAAATAATAACCTTTCTTTTAAAAACATTTCTATTTTTAATTGACTATCCAATTAATCAAATTTATATTAAAAACTAGAAATTTATAAAAAAGTATGATTAAACTTTATATTGGAGGTGTGATAATGAGTAGATTATATGGAAAAGTGGAATCTCCAAAGGATATTTCTAGAATTAATTGTATTATCCGAGATGAAATGCTTGTGGTAGATTCTCCGGAAACTCTTTTAGAATTAAAAAAACGCTCAGATTATTTATGTACTTTAACATTTTCACCTTTTTGGAAGAAAAAATTTGGACCAATGATAGAAACTTTAAGGGAAGTAGCCCTAGAGGAAAATAGAATTACAACTCGTCTTGCAAATTATATTGCAAAATATAAAAATTGGGATAAAGAATTTAAACCTTGGGGAGAAGGTAAACTAAAAAATGAAGAAGAAATAAAAAAAGAACTAGAAGAGCTTCCCGAGGAAGTTATTAAAGAGGTTCAAGAAACAGTTACCAGTTTAGAGCTTTCTCCAGAAATTTTAGAAAAGTTAAGAGAGTGTTTTTGTGATATTAGAAAAGCTATGGTTTTAGTTAAGGATTTAAAAGAACTTCAAAAATTAAAAAGACAATCTGATTTACTTGTAGCTATTACTCACCTACCAGATTTTAAGGAGCGTTTTGAAGATCTTTATGATAAAATCGAAGAGTTAGTTAAGAAAGAAGAGGAAAGAGTTATTAAATTAGCAAACATTATTGTAGAAGTTAACAATTGGAAGGCTCACTTTGAACCTTGGTCAGAAGCAGAGGTTGAAGGAAGCTTAGAAGAATATATTCAAAAGCTTTTAGAAGAGGAAGAAAAAGCTAGCAAATATATTCCAACTGAAGCAAAATATAAGTATGGAGCTGTAACTATTTGGCTAGTTTATAAACATCCAAAGAAGAAAAGATATTATGCTAAAAGAGTTTATTTACCTCTTACTGCTAAAGATATTGTTTTGGAAGGTCCAGGAATATTTAAAAATAGATTTGGAAAAGAAGTTTATGGAGTTAAGCTGGAATATAAAATAAGATTGTCTCCTACAAAAATAAAGGTAAGAGGAAAAGAAATCGAACTTCCTGAAAGATGGGTAAAAAGATATAAGGTAGTCCCCCTTCCTGAAGGAGTTAAAGAGGTAGAAATTAAAGACGAAAGACCCGAATTTGCTTATCCTGTAAGTTAATTTAAGGGGGCTTTTGCCCCCTTTTATTACTAATTAGTTCCTCCAACTGTAATGCTTGGAATTCTTAAAGTAGGTACTCCATCTGTTACAGGTACTCCTTGACCTTCTTTTCCGCAGATTCCAGGTATAAAGCTTAAATCACTTCCTAAGGCATCAATTTCCATAAGAATTTTAGGACCATTTCCTATTAAAGAAGCTCCTTTAATTGGATAAGTCACTTTTCCATTTTCTATCATATAAGCTTCATTTATCTCAAACATAAAATCTCCCGTGACAGTATTTACCTCTCCTCCTCCCATTTTTAAAACTAAAATACCTTTTTTTGTGTCTTTTATAATATCTTCAGGATTTTCTTTTCCGGGGGCAATAAAAGTATTTCTCATTCTAGGAATAGGAACATGAGCATAGCTTTGTCTTCTACCATTTCCACTACTTTGTACATTTTTTATATATTCTTTTTCAGCCGGGGTAAGAGATATTTCTGATAAAAACTCCTTATCTTCTTTCAGTTTAAAACTCCAAAATCTATCGATCATAAAATCTTTTAATATACCATTTTCTATTAAAACTGTTTTTTGAGTAGGAGTACCCTCATCGTCAAAGGCAGTTGTTCCAAAAAAACCTTTTAAAGTTCCATCATCTATTACAGTAATAAATTCTTTTGCTACCTTTTCTCCAAGTTTATCTTTATAAACACTCATATTTTGAAAAACTAAATCTGCCTCTAAACCATGCCCAACGGCTTCATGGATTATAGTTCCCCCGGCTTCTGAGGCTAAAACTACAGTAAATTTGCCTGCTGGGGCATCTTTTGCTTTTAAAAGGGTGCACGCTCTTTGGGCAGCTTTAAATGAACTTTCTAAAAACTTCTTTTTATCTATAGACTTATAACCTCCTCTAAAGGCCAAACTTTCATAGCCCGTTTGCAAATTATGTAGATCTTTGGCTACACATAAAACTTTAAATAAAACAAAAGGTCTTTTATCTTCTACAATTTCCCCTAAACTGTTTACTATTAAAACTTCCGAAAGACCATCTTTTATAGATAAAGTAACTTGGGATATTTTTTCATATTTTTCCCGAATTTTTTCGTTGCAAAATCTTAAGATATCTATCTTTTCTTCTAAGGGTAAATTAATATCAAAATCTAAATAAAAATCATTTAAATTTCTTTCTTTTTTTATAAAGTTTAAACTAACATCTTTATTTTCTCTTAAACTTTCTTTTAAACTCTCGACAAGTTTTGGAAAATTATTTAAATCATTCGTATATCCAAAATAAATTTTAAAATTTTTTATCACCCGAATACCAACTCCTTCGTTAACTGAAAAGGAAGTGGATTCAATTTTATTATCTTCTAAAGTAGCATTAAAACCCTTTCCTTTTTGATAATAAATATCTACAAAATCTGCTCCAGCTTTTTTTAATTTTTTAATAGCTTCTTTAAACATTTCTAGTTTTTTATCCATGTTTAACTTCTCCTTTTATTATTTTTTTTAGTAACCTAGCTATTTTATAAGCTATTAAAGGAGGTACACTTTCCCCAACTTGATTATATTGAGCATTTGTACCTCCTAAAAATATATGATAATCTGGATAAGACATAAGTCTAGCATGCTCTCTTACAGTTAAAATTCTATTTTCAAAAGGATGAATAAATTTTGCAGTTCCTCTAACCGTAGGAGAAATTTTAAAAGGATCTAATCGTTCATATGTCCAATAAGTTTTTTTTCCTATTTTAAAACCTAAAGCGCTTTTTCCTATAGGCGTTTTTACAATTCTTTTTTGAAGTTTTTTTGAAACCTCTACATAAAAGTGATTATCTATCTCATGGGGAAAATAAGGAATAGGTAAATCTTTTATAGCATCCCAAACGCATTTTTTTTCTCTTTCATATTTTTCAAAATACTCTTGAATTGGAAAATTAGATATAAACATTCTAGTTCTTCTAGAGGGAAGTCCATATTTTTCACAACGAATTACATTAAAGTAAATATTTTCATA
This sequence comes from Desulfurobacteriaceae bacterium, assembly GCA_015661865.1. Classification (GTDB taxonomy): domain Bacteria; phylum Aquificota; class Aquificia; order Desulfurobacteriales; family DQVG01; genus DQVG01. Next base: position 1,994 of record DQVG01000086.1, on the reverse strand, counting down.
ACCTGCCCATTTAAATTCATTTATTAGAGCTTGTTTTAATTGTCCTTCGGTAATTTGCAAAACATTTTCCATAACAAAGTACTTTGGTTTTATATGGGCTAAAAACCTAATAAATTCTAAGGTTAACCTTCCTCTTTCATCTTTATAAAGTCTCATTATAGGTTCTTTTTCTCTTTTTGGATTTATAGGGGTATATCCTTCGCAAGGGGGACCGCCTATAATTACATCTATACTATATTTATCAAAGGTATTAGAAGGTAATTTTCTTATATCCTCATTATAAAGCTTTACTTTGGGAAAATTATAAGAGTAAGTCATCCCAGCTTCTTTATCAATTTCTACACCTGCGACAATTTCAAAGTTAGCTTCATAAAATCCCCGAGAAAAACCACCCCCTCCACAAAATAAATCAAGAACTTTCATAAAATCCTCACTAAAAGTTTTTAATGATTTTAAGGACCTTAGTCGTTATAATTAATTTTGAAAGCAAAAATATTATACTAATCTGAAAAGAAAAACAAAAATAAACTTTTAGATATAATTAAAGAAACTATCTAAAAGAGGTATTTTCTAATGGATAGAAAAATAGTAGAAGAGCATTTACCTTTAGAAGAATATAAAAAAGTTATAGAGCTTTTAGGAAGGGAACCAAATTTAGTAGAGCTTGGGGTTTTTAGCGCTATGTGGAGTGAGCACTGCTCCTATAAATCTTCTCGTCTACATCTAAAAAAATTTCCAACAAAAGCTCCCTGGGTTGTTCAAGGACCAGGAGAAAATGCAGGAGTAATTTTAGTAGATGAGGAAAAAGGGATTTGTGCAGTTTTTAAAGTAGAAAGTCATAATCATCCTTCTTATATTGAGCCTTTCCATGGGGCCGCTACAGGAGTAGGGGGAATTGTTAGAGATGTTTTTACTATGGGAGCTAGACCCGTAGCTTTAGCTGATAGTTTAAGATTTGGAGAGATAGAAAAGAGATTTATAAAGGATAAAAATCTAAGAAAAAAAATGAAATACTTAGTCAAAGGGGTAGTCTCGGGAATTTCTCATTATGGAAATTGTTTAGGTTTACCTACTGTAGCGGGGGATACTTATTTTGACTTTTGTTATCAAACTAATCCTTTAGTAAATGTATTTTGTTTAGGGTATGCCTTAAAAGATAAAATATTTTATGCTCGAGCTTCTGGAGTTGGAAATAAAGTTTTATATGTAGGAAATAAAACCGGTAGAGATGGTATAAAAGGAGCCGTAATGGCTTCTGAGGAATTTGAAAAGGAGGAAGAAAATTCCAAAAAAGTTAAGGTTCAAATTGGAGATCCTTTCATAGAAAAGCTACTTATGGAAGCTACTTTAGAAGCTATGGAAAAGGATTGTATTTTGGCTATTCAAGACATGGGAGCGGCCGGCTTAACCTCTTCTTCAGTAGAAATGGCTTCTCGAGGAGGAGTAGGAATAAAACTGGAGTTAGATAAGGTTCCTACTCGAGAAAAGAATATGACCCCTTATGAATTACTTTTATCTGAATCTCAAGAAAGAATGCTTATTATAGCAAAGCCAGGTAAGGAAAAGGAAATAGAAAAAATTTTTAAAAAATATGGTTTAGAAGCTACTATCATCGGAGAGATAATAAAAGAGCCTAGATTTATTTGTTATTTTAAACAAGAAAAAGTTTGTGATCTTCCCGTTGATATTTTAACCGAGAAAGCTCCTGTTTATTTTAGACCTATGAAAAAACCAAAGTATTTAGATAAAATTCAAAATTTAGATATTTTTTCTATAGATAAATATTATCTTCAAGACGATCCCAAAAGCATTTTAGAAACTTTAGGAGAAAAGGAATATCAAAAACTTCTTTTAAAATCTATAAAAGAAAATTTTCCAAAAGTGGCCAAAGAGCTTTTAAAATCTCCTACGATAGCTAGTAAAAGATGGATATATGAGCAGTATGATCATATGGTTCAAACAAATACGGTAGTTTATCCAGGTTCAGATGCTGC
>DQVG01000050.1 GCA_015661865.1 Desulfurobacteriaceae bacterium | reverse complement strand
TGAAGCTCCAGTTAATCTTTGTTATTCAGCAAGAAATAGATCTGCAGCTATTAGAATTCCAGTAACAACTTCTGAAAAAGCAAGAAGAATTGAAGTAAGATTTCCTGATTCTTCTGGAGCTCCTTATTTAGCTTTTGCAGCTTTATTAATGGCGGGTCTAGATGGAATTCAAAACAAAATTGATCCAGGTGAGGCAGTAGAAAAAGATCTCTACTCTTTACCACCTGAGGAGCTTAAAGATATCTTAACTGTTCCAGGTTCCTTAAAAGAAGCTATAGATGCTCTTGAAAAAGATTCAGACTTTTTAATGAAAGGTGGAGTTTTCACCGAAAATATGATTCAAGATTATATTGAATATAAACTTAAAAATGAGTGGGACGAAGTTAGACTTAGAACAACCCCAATGGAAGTTTTACTTTACTACGATGTTTAGTTATTTTGGGGGGAATATCCCCCCTTTTTAATTTAAATTTTTTTTGAATTTATCTAAATTTTTATAAACATCTCTATTTACTTTAAGTAACCTACTTTTAAGAGAGTTAAGTTTTTTAGTTATGATATAATTGCTCGTATATAAAGCTTATTTAAAGTAAATGGTAAAATATATGCTTAGCGAAAGTAAGCAAGTTCGAGATTTTACTCAAAATTTTTTAAAGCCTTTTTGTGAAATTTTAGCCCGTTTAAAGTTTTCTCCAAACATAATTTCATTTCTTGGAGTTATTTTTTCTTTTTTTGTAGTAGTTTTTTTATATTTTGATAATATCTATTTAGCTTTACTTTTTCTAATCTTAGCCTCTTTATGTGATATTATAGATGGTAGTTTAGCTCGCATTTATAATTTAAAATCTTCCTTTGGAGCTTTTTTAGACTCTTTTTTAGATAGATACTCAGATTTTTTCATATTTTTTGGAATTCTTATTATTGCTTTTAAAAAACAAGATATACTTTTGTTTATCTTTGGAGCTTTAGCTTTAGCTGGAGCATTTCTTACTTCCTATGCTAAAGCTCGGGCCGAAAGTTTAGGTATTAAAATGAAAGTAGGTTTCTTTGAAAGACCCGAACGGATAATATTTTTGATAGTATCTTTTTTAGTTCTTAGTTATAGTTACTTTCTATTTAAAATTTTAATAATAATCTTAGCTATATTTACTAACTTAACTGCTATTCAAAGGTTTTTATTTGTAAAAAAGGTTCTACAAAAAAAATTGAAGGTTTAAATAAGAAAGAGGAAATTATGGAAAAGTTACCTTTAAGGTTAGAGGATTATTTGGAAACTATATATTTTCTTGTTAAAGAAAAAGGATTTGCTCGAGTAACGGATATAGCTAACTTAAGAAATGTAAAAAAAAGTACTATTACAGAAGCTTTAAAGCAACTTGCTTTAAAAGGGTATATAAACTATAAACCTTATAGTACGGTTACCTTAACCGAAAAAGGTAAAGAATATGCAAAAAATATTATAAGAAAGCATCAAATTTTAAAAGATTTTTATAAAAAAGTTTTATTTGAAGAAAATAAAGAAGAAGAGCTTTGTAACTTAGAGCATTTTTTATCCAAGGAAACTTTAAAAAAAATTGAAGCTTTAACTAAATTTTTTGAGGAAAGAAACTTATCCAAAGATTTTAAGGAGTTCATCTCTCAATGATCAAAGTAAAGGGATGTTCGTTTACCGGTTTAGAAATTCAAATAAGTGATTTAAATTTAAATAATTTAAAAAAATATTTCCAAACTCAAAAGGATTTTTTTAAATACACACCCTTAATTTTATTTTTAAAAGAACCTTTTAAAGAAGAGGAATTTGTAAATCTTTTTAAATTTTTAAAAGATAATTTATCTTTAAATATAATAGGATTAAAGGGAGATAAGAAGTTGTCTTTTTTATCAGAAAAACTAAAAACAGCATACTTTCCTGATCTTGAAAAAGATTCAAAAGAAAGAAAAAATAAAAGTTTAAATTCTTTTGGTTCAAACGTAAAAGTTGTAGATCAAAGTTTAAGGGCTGGAGAAATTGTAGAGAGTGAAAATAGTATTATAGTTTTAGGGGATGTAAATTTTGGGGCAAAGGTCATTTCTCATGAAAATGTATATATTATGGGAGATTTAAGAGGAATAGTTATCTGTGGTATTGGAAAAGATTATGGAGAAGTTCGAGCTATGTTTGCCTCTCCCCAATATATTGAAATTTGTGGGAAAAGAAAAGAATTTGAAAGAGATAGTAAATATATACTTTTTAAAGCTTTTTATAAGAAGGGGGATTTAGATATTACTATTTCCAGCTATAATTTAAAGGCAATTTGAAAAACTAAAGTCTATATGGAGAAAGTATGTACTCCAAAGATGAAGAAAAGTTACTTATAAAAAAAACTTATGATATTTTAAATAACTATATTAAAAAAAACATTGATATAAGTAAGTTAGAAAAAGAAGAAGTTTTAAAGCTTATTGAAGATTTAATAAAAATTATTAACTACCATGATTATAAATATTATGTCCAAAATAGTCCGGTTATTTCAGATTATGATTATGACAGATTATTTGACTTTCTTAAGAAATTAGAAAGTTTATATCCAGAACTAAAAAAAGATTACTCTCCCACCCAAAGAGTTAGTGCCGACTTTACCGGAGAATTTGAAAGAATCAAGCATCTTTATCCTATGCTTTCTTTAGATAATACTTATGTTCC
>DQVG01000099.1 GCA_015661865.1 Desulfurobacteriaceae bacterium | reverse complement strand
TTGTTTTTATAAGGTATTTTGCGAAGTTACGAATATAGATTGCATAACAGCCAGTGAAAAAAGTCTTTTATGGGGTCTTATTTACTATTTATTGGGAATACTAGAAAAAAATTAGGAAAGAAAATAAATACTTTTTTTATATTCATCAAAATAAAGTTTTACTTTAAAATGTTTTATTCTATTTTTAAAATATTTTTATATAGAAATAAAGTTGAATTTTTCAGTAAAAAACAAAAATTAAATTTATTCAGACTAAAATATCCTTTTTATTTATTAGATTTGTTAAAATTAAATGAATAAATTAAATTATGGGGTAAATATGAATTTAACCTCAAAACGAAAATATTTTGAAAAAGTTTATACTCCCTTTGGATATGTTTTGGCAAAGGCTAATATTCCACCAAATTTCATTACTTTTATATCTATAGTTTTGGGAATGATATCAAGTTATGCTTATTTTAAAGGAAAAGTTATAACTGGGGCTACTTTTCTATTTTGGTCGGGAATTTTTGATCTTTGTGATGGATTTGTAGCAAGAAAAAATAATAAATGTACAAAATTTGGGGCAGTTGTAGATTGGTTAGCCGATAAATGGGTAGATGCTTGGATTTTGGGAGCTATAGCTTTTACATATACAAATCCTTATATTGCAATTTGGGCAATATCTGCAAGCATGCTTCATACCTTTATTAAACCTGTAGCTTATGCTGAAATTGGTTATGAAAAGAGAAATAAGGGGAAAATCATAGATCCTTTGGAAAATACTGGTTTTTTTGGTCGCCCAGAAACTTTAATGTCTGTCCTTTTATTTTCAATTTTAGAAAGAATAATACCGGGAAGTATAAAATTAGGTATTTATTTTATAGCTATAGCTACTACCCTTTCTTTAGGACATAGAATATACTATTTATATAAAAATTATGCATCTTATGAGGAATAAAAATGAAAGTAGTAAATTTAAGAAAAGAAGATTGGGAAAAAGATCCTTATCTTCTTCGAGTAAAAAATAGAGGTTTTGAGTTTGAAGAGGAATATTTAAATTCTGTTTGGGAAATAATAAAAAATGTAAGAAAATTTGGCCAAAAAGCTATTTTTGAATATGCTAAAAAGTTTGATAAGGCAGATTTAGATGAAAATAATGTCTTAGTAAGTAAAAAGGAGATAGAAGAAGCTTTAAATTTAGTTTCCAAAGATATTTTAAAAGCTTTAGAATTTGCTGCCGAAAGAATAAGAAAATTTCATGAAGAAGAAAAAGAAAGATCCTTTTTTATTGAGGAAGATAATGGAAATATTTTAGGTCAAAAGGTTTTACCTTTAGAAAAAGTAGGTCTCTATGTTCCTGGAGGTAAAGCAATTTATCCTTCAAGTGTTCTGATGAATGCTATTCCGGCAAAGGTAGCTGGAGTAAAAGAGCTAATAGTAATAACTCCGGTAAAGGAAGATGGAAAAGTAAATCCCTTTGTTTTAGCAGCTTGTTATATTGCGGGAGTAGATAAAATTTACAAGGTAGGTGGAGTCCATGGCGTAGCAGCTTTAGCCTTGGGAATACCTCCTTTTCCAAAAGTTGATAAAATTGTTGGACCAGGAAATATTTATGTTGCTTTAGCAAAAAAACTTCTTTACGGAATTGTTGATATAGATATGATAGCGGGTCCTTCTGAAATTTTAGTTATTTCTGATGAGAAAGAGTATGTAGATTACATAGCTGCAGACCTTTTATCTCAAGCTGAGCATGATGAACTTGCAGCAGCTTTTTTTGTAACCCCAGATGAAAATTTAGCTTATAAGGTAAGAGAAAAAGTTTACGAGTTTGCAAATACCTTAGAAAGAAAAGATATAATTTTAAAATCTTTACAAAACTGGGGATATATTTTTATTACCTATGATTTAAAGCATGCTTGTAAAGTTTCTAATGAAATAGCTCCCGAACATTTGGAAGTTTTGATTAAAAATCCTTTTGAAGTTTTAGGTTACTTGAGAAACGCAGGAGCAATATTTTTAGGACCTTATACTTGTGAAGCTTTAGGAGACTATGTCCTAGGTCCAAATCACGTTCTTCCTACTGGGGGAAGTGCAAGGTTTTATTCCCCTTTAGGGGTCTATGATTTTATAAAAAGAAGTTCTATAATGTTTGTAACAAAAGAAGGTTTTGAAGAAGTTGCAGATAAAGCTATTACTTTAGCAAATTGCGAGTCTTTAACGGCCCATGCCTTGAGTGTAAAAGTAAGAAAATGAAAAAGGATTTTTTAGATATTAAAGATTTAACAAAAAAAGATATTATAGAAATACTTTCTCGGGCAAGACAATTAAAAAAGTTACATCCTATAGATTTAGATGTATTAAAAAACAAAAATATATACTTTCTTTTCTTTGAACCTTCAACCCGAACAAAAATGTCTTTCCTTCAAGCAGCTACCTTACTAAAGGGAAATTGTTTTGATTTGGAACTTTCTAAATCTTCTTTGACCAAAGGAGAAAGTTTATTTGAGACTTTAGTAAACTTAGAAAACTTGGGAGCAGATGCCTTTATAATTCGAATAAAAGAAGTTGGTTTTCTTGATCTTTTTTCGAAAAAAACAAAAGCAACTATTATAAATGCTGGGGAAGGGAAATACCGTCATCCATCTCAGGCCTTATTAGATTTATATACAATTTGGGAAGAGTGGGGATATGACTTTGAAAGGTTAAAAAGTTTGAAAGTCACTATTGTAGGAGATATAAAAAATAGTCGAGTTGCCCGAAGTTTATTTCAAATTTTTAATAAGTTTGAAATAAAAACTTATGTTTATGGACCTTCTACTTATCTTTTAGAAAATTTTGAAGTTTATAATGTTAAACCTTTAAATTCCCTAAAGGAAGTTATATCCATATCGGATATTGTAATTCTTTTAAGAATTCAGCTTGAACGTCAAAATGCTAAAAAATATTTTCCTTCATTAAATACTTATTATAAACTTTATGGTTTTAATTTAGAAAAAATCAAAAATATAAATCCCAATCTAAAAATTATGCATCCAGGTCCGTTTAATGATAAAGTGGAAATAGAAAGCTCCCTAGCTTATAGTAAAAATTCTTTAATATTTAAGCAAGTAAAAAATGGAGTATTTGTTAGAGCAGCTATATTAGAAAAATTTTTAATATAAGGAGGATGAATGAGATATCCTAAAAAAAGAGAAGAAAAGTATAAGGTTAATGAGCAAATTAGAGTAAGAGAAGCTCTAATTATTGATGAAAATGGAAATAATTTAGGG
>DQVG01000156.1 GCA_015661865.1 Desulfurobacteriaceae bacterium | reverse complement strand
CTTTAGTAATCTATAAGTTCCTCCGGTTGAAATTATTTTATATCCCAAAGAAACTAATTTTTTTGCAAAGGGAAGAATATTTTCTTTATCACTTATAGAAATTAAAGCATATTTTTCCATTTTATATCCTCCAAATTTTTTAAGATAAAATTTTAATACTATTTTTTATTAGATTCTGATATACTATCTTACACTTCATTTTTGATAAAAAGCTCTTTTTAAAAGGAGTTTAAAATGTTTAAATTTGCGAGGATAGATAGACTTCCGCCTTATGTTTTTGCAGAAGTAAATGAGCTAAAGATGAAACTAAGAAGGTCGGGAGAAGATATCGTAGACTTAGGTATGGGAAATCCCGATATTCCTACCCCTAAACATATTGTAGATAAATTATGTGAAGCAGCTCGAAATCCAAGAAATCATAGATATTCCCTTACCAAAGGACTTTTTAGATTAAGAGAAGCTTTATCTTTATGGTATCAAAGAAAATATGACGTATATCTAGATCCAGAAAAAGAAATTATCATGACTATTGGATCAAAAGAAGGTATCGCTCATTTAATGTTAACTCTTATCTCCCCCGGAGATGTAGCTATTGTTCCAAATCCTTGCTATCCTATTCATGCTTACTCGGTAATTATTGCGGGCGGAGATGTAAGAAGTGTTCCTGTCGTTTTAAAAGAAGATGGTTTTGTGGATGAGGAATTATATTTTAAGGCTATTATAAAAGCTTATACTGAAACCTGGCCCAAGCCAAAACTAATTTTAGTTAATTTTCCGCACAATCCTACGACTAGCGTTGTTACCTTAGATTTTTATAAGGAGCTTGTTAAATTTGCAAAAGAAAATAACGTAATTATCATAAATGATCTAGCTTATGCAGATATAACTTTTGACGGATATAAAGCTCCTTCTATTTTTCAAGTAGAAGGAGCAAAAGATGTTGCTGTAGAATTTTACACTTTATCAAAAAGTTATTCTATGGCAGGTTGGAGAGTAGGATTTTGTAGTGGAAACGAAAAAATAATTTCTGCTCTTTATAAAATAAAAAGTTATCTAGATTATGGGACTTTCCAACCTATTCAAATAGCAGCTATTGTTGCCTTAAAAGGTCCTCAAGATTGTGTAGAAGAAATTAGAAGGACTTATGAAAAAAGAAGAGATACTTTATATAATGGCTTAAAAAGAATAGGTTGGGATGTTGTTAAGCCAAAAGCTTCTATGTTCATTTGGGCTAAAATCCCTGAAATTTTTATGAATTATTTTGAAAATATATTGAAAAATCCAGAAAAATATAAATCTTTTTTAGAAAAATACTCTCCAGAAACTTTAAAAATAAAAAATAAATCTTTACCTATGTATAAATTTTACTACTCACCTTCAGTTTTATTTGCAAAGTATATGCTTTTGGAAGGAAAAGTAGCTATGGCTCCTGGTATAGGTTTTGGAGAGTATGGAGAAGGTTACGTTAGACTTGCCTTAGTTGAAAATGAACATAGAATTCGCCAAGCTGTTAGAGGCATAAAAAGAGCTTTTGAAAAATTTAGATTGAACTTGGTAACAGAATAAAATGAGAAAAAAATGGAAAATTATCTTAGCTATTTGTTTTATTATAATAGGCTTGTATTTAAAGGAACATATTTTTATTTACAATTATGCAAAAAAAATTTGTTTTAGTTGTATAGGTTTAGGATGAAATTTTTTGTAATTTTACCTTGTGCAGGTCAAGGCAAAAGATTTGGTCAAAAAAAGCAATTTGTTAAACTTTTTGGTAAGGAAATTTTTTTATATCCCCTTGAAGAAATATTAAAAATTGGAATTGTTGATAAAATAATCCTTACCTTTCCTAAAGAAAATTTAGAAAAAGCCAAACAGATTCTACGTAATTTTTTCAAAGATATCTCAAAGTTTGAAATTATTCCGGGAGGTAAAGAAAGACAAGAAAGCATATTTTTAGCTTTAAGATATATAAAAGAAAATTTCAAATGTGATATTGTAAGTATTCATGATTGTGTTAGACCTTTAGTAAAAAAGGAAGATTTTGTAAGATCTTATGAAATTTTAATAACAAAAAATGTAGATGGAGTTATTTTAGGTGTTCCTCCAAAAGATACAATAAAAGTAAAAGACAATCATTTAGTAAAAGAAACTTTAGATAGAAACAAGCTTATTCTAGCTCAAACTCCCCAAACTTTTTATTTTGAAATAATATATCAAGGCCACTTGTGGGCCAGGAAAAACAATATATTTGTTACAGATGATGCAAGTATTTTAGAAAAACTTGGAAAAAAAATTTATATTTTAAAAGGGGATTATAAAAATATAAAAGTAACTACAGCAGAAGACTTAATCATAACAAAGGAGTTATTTAAATGTTACTTCCCACAAAGGATAAAGAAATTATAAGTTTTGTAGACAAATTTTTAAAGATTTTAAAAAATTCAAAAAAAATTTTAGTAACAGGTCATAAAAATCCAGATGGAGATGCTATTGGAAGTGGACTTGGGCTTTATATTTTTTTAAGAAAGCTTTTTAAAGAGAAGGATATTAAAATAGCTTTTAAAGATAAAGTCCCTTATTTTTTAAAATTTTTACCTTATTCAGAGGATATAGTATCTTTAGAATCTATAGAAGATACTTTTGATGCTATTATTGTTGTAGATACCGCAGATATAAAACGAGTAGGATGTAAACTTCCTTTAGCTAAATTTATAATCGAAATTGATCATCATAAAGAAAGGGAAAAGTTTGGAAATTTAAGTTTAGTTAAAAGTCCTTTGTCTTCAACTTCTGAGTTAGTATTTGAAGTTATTTATTTGATTAATCCCAGTTTAATAGACACTAACATTGCTTATAATATTTATACTGGAATATACACTGATACTGCTGGATTTTCTTATGAAACAGTAACCCAAAGAACTTTTGAGATAGCAGCTTATTTACTTTCAAAAAACATTAATCCTAGAATTATTTTTACAAATTTATATGAACAAAATCCTATTAGAAAACTAAAATTACTAAAATTAGCTTTATCTAGAATAAAAGTTTGGGAAGATATTAAATTTTCAAGAACTTATATTCTTCTTGAAGATTTAAAAAAGTATAAGGCAAGCTATGAAGATACAGAAAGTTTTGTAAGTTACCCTCGAAGTTTAAAAGATGTGGAAATTGCGGCCTTTTATTTAGAAAAGGATTTTGGTTTTAAAGTTTCTCTAAGATCAAAATTATTTTTTAATGTAGCAAAATTAGCTAAAAAATTTGGAGGGGGAGGACATAAACACGCAGCTGGTTTTGAAACCAATATAAAAAACATTGAGCTTCTAGATAATATTTTAAGAAAAGAAATTTCTCTTTCTTTGAAAATAGTATAATCCAACCCCCGTCAATATAAGCACTAAAGGAACTGAAAATTGAGCTATTCCAATAGTTAAGAAAAAAGATCCTATTCCTCCTGCTATTGCAAGAAGTATAAAAGCAATAGAAAATGGAATTTTAAAAATAAAAACTAAAGCAAATATAAGGCCCCCAATTCCTACTAGTAGAGGAAGAAGAGAAACGGACAATAGAAATATTTTAATAAAGAAAATAAGTATACAAATAATAAAAAAGTATTTTAAAAAGTTTTTATTATCCTGGGATATAAAATAAAAGATAATAAAAGAAAAAATTATTGAAATAATCAAATTCCGCAAATAAAGATATACACCTAAGGTTATTAGTAAAAATGAAAGTAATTTTAAGCTGTTTCCCTTTGCTTTAGATATAACCTGTATTTTTAAGTTATCGGGGATTTGAAAACGAGACATATTATTTTTTTCTCTTTATTTTACTAAATGAAAATCAAGTAGATTTTATATAAATTTTTAAATTTTTAAAATTTTCCCTAATTTATCATACTATTAAGGACTTATAGTAAAGTAAATTTGAAAAAAGGAAAATTTTTTCTAAGTCTATGGTTTTATCTTTGTTTTTCAGATTTAGTGTATGCTTGAATAGAGTCAACAGTATAATAACTACTTATAGGATTTTTATAATTTTTTATGGATGTTTATAATTTTGGATTACTCAAGATAGGTTTTTCTAATTTTTCAAAATTATCTGCTAAAAATATATTCTATTAAATCGAAAATTTTATTTAGTAGTGTTACTAATAACTCTTTTAATTTGTAATCTATATTAGGATTTTCGCAAAAGAACTTATCTACCATGTTTATAACTTCTCTTATCTTTAGATTGCAAACTTCTATTTTTGAAAAAAGATACAACACGAAATTTGCTAATTTCATATAACTTACATTTGAAGCTTCTTTATTCAGTTTACCATCTGTCCAAGGTCTATGATAATGTATATTATGGTATGGTATAAGATCTATTATTTATACGATGAAAATTAATTTGTAGATATTGATTTTTATTTTATATCAACCAAGAATTCTAACACCACTAACAGCAGTTTCTCCAAGTAACTTGAAATCTTGACTTTTTAAAAAGCTAAAATATAATATAATTGCCCTTAGTTAGGGGCTGGTAGCTCAGTTGGTAGAGCAGCGGACTCTTAATCCGCAGGTCGCGGGTTCGAGTCCCGCCCAGCCCACTTTTAAATATCATTTTCTGAAAAAACTTTTATATTATTTCTACTTAAAAAGGCTGCAAAAACTCCCTTACCCTCCTTTAGCTCATCTACCTCAAACTTATAAATATAGTTTACCCCACAAGATGGGCTTTTTTCCTTTAAAAGACAAACTTTCAAATTTAAAAGTTTAACTATCTTAAAGCAATCGTAAGTCCCTTTTAAAAAATTTAAGGTAACATCTTTATTAGTAGAAAGTTGAATAACTTTTGCTTTTCCATCTAAAACTTCAAAACCATCTTTACCTTTTATTTTGGCAGGTGGACGAGGGATGGGTAAGCCTCCCATGGACTCGGGACATAATGGAATAGGAATTAATTTTTCCTTTTCTAAAAATTTTAAAACATGAGGTCTCAAAGAAGCTTTTCCATTATATCTACAATTTATGCCAAGTAGACATGCGGATACTCCTATTAAGTTGGAGCTTTCAAGATTAAGAGAAGATAGATTAGATAATAATTTTTTTATTTCATTTAGATAATTATTTTTTTTTATTTCTTCAATACTTTTAATTTCCATTTTTCTCCTCTTCGATTTTTAATTTATAACCAATACCTTTTAAAGTTATTATTTTTATACCATAAGATTCTAACTTTTGTCGAATATGACGAATATGAACATCTAAAGTTCTAGCATATTCCAAACTTCCCCAAACCTCTTTTAAAATATTTTCCTTTAAAGCAATATCTTTTTTTATAATCATTTCTAAAATTTTAGATTCTTTAGGTGTTAAAAACAACTCTTTCCCTTGAAAATCTATTATCATAGCTTTTTTTGGAAAAAACTTTATTTTTCCTAAATTGTATACTTCTTTATCTTGAGAAACTCTTCTTAAAAGAGCTTTTACTCTCAAAATAAGCTCTTTTATAGAAAATGGTTTTACAAGATAATCGTCAGCTCCATAGTTAAAGCCTTTTTCTTTATCTTCTTCCTCTCCCAAAGCTGTTAAAACTAAAACGGGAAAATTAAATCCTTCCTGTCTTAAGATATCTAAAACTTGAAATCCATCTAAGTTTTTTAACATAATATCTAAAATAAGTAGATCTATACTAGATAGTTTTGGATACATTAAAAATTCTTCTCCACTAGAAAAAGTTACAGCTTTAAAACCTTCCTTTTCCAAAGCTAATTTAATTAAATTTCTAATATCTCTATCATCTTCTACAATAGCTATCATTTTTCTTTTCCTTTTCTGATTTTTGATCTTCTTTTATGTAAGCTTTCAGTTTTTCTATATTCTCCTTTCTTCCTAAAACAATTAAAATATCTCCTGGTAAAATCATTTGAGAAGAAGTTGGACTAATAATAAACTCCCCATCTTTTCTTTTTATTCCTATTATAATAGCCCCTGTTTTACTTGGAATTTTAATCTCCTTAAGAAGTCTACCACAAAAATGAGAGTTTTCGGGAACAACAACTTCTTCTAACTTTAAAGCAAAATCTCCTGAGTTTTGAAGTAAATCTAAAAAATGAACAACTGCCGGATGAATTATATAAGCAGCCATTCTAGTTGCCCCAATTACATCTTGAGGAACAACTTCCGTAGCTCCAACTCTTTTCATTTTAAGAGCAGCTTGCTCATCCGATGCCCGGGCAATAATTTTTACTTTTGGATTTAAAGTTTTTGCTGATGCTATCATAAAAATATTATCTGCATCCGATTGAGTAGTTACAACAACAAACTTAGCTTTTCTTATACCTGCAAAATTTAATACCGAATCCTCTGTAGCATCTCCTAAAATAGCTAATATTCCAGGAATATGTTCTTTTGCCTTTTCTAAAGCATTTTCATCTTTTTCTATAGCTACAAAGGGGATACCCGCTCTTCTTAACTCTCTAGCAACAATAAGTCCGGTTTTTCCTAAACCACAGATGATTACATGATCTTTTAAAGTTTCTATCATTTTTTTTAACCTCTTATAGCGAATATAAGTACTTATATTACCTTCTATAAGCAGGGCTGCTATACTAGAAGCACTATAAGCAAATAAAGAAATAGCACTTACAATAAGTAAAATATCAAACATTCTTCCAAGATTTGTTTGAGGAGTGATATCTCCATATCCTACTGTAGAGATGGTTACAACTGTGAACCATAAGGATTTGAAAAAGGACCAATCTTCAATCATCATAAAAGATACAGAGGCAAAAAGGATTAGGAAAATAATTAAAAAGATAAATTTAAGAATTTTTTTTATACTTTCTCTTAGAAAACTATCATCTACTATCATTTAGCTAATTACCTTTTTAAGTTCATTATTTAAAATATCTACTTGATTTTTTAGAAATTTAAATAAAATTTCATTTTTCTCGACCTTCTTTAATTTTTGCATATAAACTTTTTCAAGTAAATTAAGCCTACTTTCCATTCTATCAAGAATTTGATTAAAGTTTTTATCTATTTCAGAAATTATCAAAGAAGTTAGCCTTTCAAATTCCTTTTTTTGAATTTTTTCATAACCATCTTTGAAAATTTCTTGAATTTTTTGTCTTAATTTTTCTTCATCTACCCCTCCAAAAATCATTTTTTCTATAACTTTAGGAACTCTTTCTTTGGTCATTTGGCCTTGCTCTTCTTCTATAACTTTCTTTTTAACTTTAACCTGTCCAGCTTCCTCTAAAATTTGTTCAAGCTTATCCATAACGGATATTTTCTTTAAATAATTTTTGTCATATTTCAAAACTGGTCTTTGAAAAGGTAAATGAAGTTTCTCATTAAAATTACTAAAAATTTCTCTAATAAATTTGTTGTAAGTTTTTTCAAAAATATTAATATACTCATCTAACAAATAAATTAATTCTTCGGAAGTCTTTTTAGTATACTCCACAATAAGCTCATCTATACTTTTAGCTACCTTAGTTTGAAGTTTTTCCTTGAATTTTTCTAAATCCATATTTTTATATGTATTAAACCAATGAAGAATTTCCTCGTATAAAAGGTCCGTTAACTTGTTTGAATAGTTCTCTATAATAGTAAAAGCTTTTTTTAAAAGTTCCCTTTGGATTCCCCTAATAGTTTCTTTAACTTCCTGCTTTTTCTTGTTTGAAAACTCAATAAGTTCTTTTAATTTTTTTTCTAAAGCCTCTTTTTGAGTTTCGGAATAATTTAAATAAGGATAAATTTCATTTTCCAATTCTTTTATAAGGTTTTGGATAGTTAAAATTTTGTTATAAATAGATTGATAAAAAATCTTAGTTTTTAAAATTTTTTGGGTATAACTAAGTAAAAATGGAACAAAACTTCCTTTTAAAATTGTATCGATATCTACTTCATCCATATCCAAATAATCTTCGTAAATAGATAATATACCCTTTAAATATTTCACTGACTCCTTTGAAACTTTTTTATATTCTTTTAAAGCTACATAAATATCATCTATTTTATTTTCTTCCATAAATTTTTTAAGTTTTAAAGCTTCTAAATATTGCCTAGCTGAAATAGCAAAAGTTAAATTTTCCAAAAATCCTAAAGATTTCAGACGACTTTTGATAAAGTCAATAACTCTTTGAATGGATTTATTTTCTTCTTCCTCGTAAATAAGATCTATTTTATTAATAGCAAAAATTAAAGAAAATAGCTTTTTTCTAGATTTAAAACTAGAATATATATGTTTTAAAAACGAAATTTCATCTTCTGTTAAATGCTTACTATAATCAATTAAAAAAATAATAGAATCAGATTTTTCTATCCACTTATAGGTAAGAATTTTATGGGAAGTAGCTGCAACATAATTTGGACCCGGAGTATCTACTAATATAAAATTTAGTTTGCTTTTATAATACACGGTCATATCAGCCAAAGCAATTCGTTTTTCTTTTGCACTTTCATAAAGTTTTCTTAGAAATTCTTTCAATTCTTGAGGCTTTTTAAAGTGATACTCTTGAGATCCTGATTTTCTATGAATTATTAATTTAATAAAATCATTTTCCCAAGGAACGAACCTTACTATGTTAGGAGTTGGAAGTTCTAAAGAAGAGGGAACATATTCATCTCCTAAAATACAGTTTATTAAAACACTTTTCCCAGCTTTTTTTGTTGCCATTACAGATAAAGTCGGCATATTTTCTTTTAAAGATTTTAAAATTTTTAAGATTTTTTGCAAATTATTTAAAAAAATAGTCTGTATAAATTTTAGTTCCCCAAAATTTTTGGAAGCTATATTGTTATATATTGTTTTAATTAATTTTTCTAAATTTTCCTTATTTTTTTCAAATTTTTCTATACGACTTAAAATTAAAGCTTCCTCGGCAGTTTTAATATCTATATCTAAAAAAAGATATATAAGATTTTGTAAAAGCTCATAAAATTCATGTAAAAAAGAACTAGCTCCTTTAATTAAGATTTGAGCCTTATCTTTTTCAGCTTCCGGGATTGCCTCTAAAAGTTTTCTTAAAGTTTTGTATTTCTGCTCCTTATAAAAAACTTGAAGTTGGGAAAATAAAATATCTTTTGCTATTTTAAATTTTAAAAATAAAGAATCATCTTTAAACTTTAGTTTTTCAAGAAACTCATACAAGGCTATATCATCTTCCAAAAGAAAATAAGCATCTGGATATTTTTTTATAAATTCTTCCAATATCTCCATTTTTCTTTTATCGGATAAAATTTCTTTTCCAAGTAAGGGAAGAACTTTCATGACAAAGAACTCCTATGTTTTTCTAAATATTTTTTAAATTTTTTTATGAGATCTTTAACCGGAATATCCGCTTTTAAAATCATATGAGCTTTTAAATAGATTGGTAATCTTTTTTTATAAAGAGTTTCTAAAAAATTTTTTCCTTTTTTTACTAAGGGTCTATTTAAGTCATTTTTTATATATTGGTAAGATTTTTCAAAGGGAACATACAAAAATGTAGTAAAAAATTCTTTTTTTAACAAATTCATATTATTTTTATAACAAGGAAATCCTCCCCCAAGAGAAAGAACTAATTTTTTGTATTTTCTTTTTATTAAAAAGAATTCCTGTCTTTCTAAATTTCGAAAATAATTTTCTCCATATTTTTCAAATATTTGAAAAATTTTCATTTTATATTTTTTTTCTATATAATCATCTAAATCAATAAAAGGGTAATTTAAAAATTTTGCAAGCTCTTTTCCAAATAGAGTTTTTCCACTTCCCATAAAACCTATTAAAGCAATCTTTTTAATATTCATCTCCTTGTTGCCACATCTCGGGTTGGAATTTTACAACTCGATTTCTTCCACTTTCTTTGGCTTTATACAAAGCAACATCTGCAAATTTTATAGCTTGCCAAATATGCTCTGCATCATCTGGATATAAAGCAGCTCCAATAGAGACTGTCTTTTTTAAATTTCCTTTTGGAGTAGAAATAATAGTGTTTTCTACTTTTTTCCTTAT
>DQVG01000046.1 GCA_015661865.1 Desulfurobacteriaceae bacterium | reverse complement strand
CAACTCTTGTAGTATAAGCTTTAAAAACACCTAAAATATTTTTTATAAACTTAGGAGAAATTCCTGCTCCTGCAGATATACCTAAGGCCGAAGAGTTAGAAGAAGTTACATAAGGATAGGTCCCAACATCAATATCTAGAAGGGTAGCTTGGGCTCCTTCAAATAAAAATTTTTTACCTTTTCTAATTTCGGAATTTATTAGTTTTACTGTGTCAGTAATAATATCTTTTATTTTTTCATAATAATAGTAAATATAATCTACAAGTTCGTCAAAATTTCTGCTTAAATTTTTTAGGTCTAAATTTATATCTTCCCTATCAAATACTTTATAATAGTTTTCTAAAAGAAAAAGTTTTTCCTCAAAAACCCTTTTTAATCTTTTTACAAAATAATCTTTATCTCTTAAATCCGCTAGGCGAATTCCTTTTCGAGCATATTTATCTGCATAAGCGGGACCTATCCCTTTTAAAGTTGTTCCAATTTGACTTTTTTTTTCATTGGCAGCATCTAAAAGTTTATGATAAGGCATTATCAGGTGAGCTCTTTCACTTATATATATTCTTTGAAAAGGATCTATTCCAATTTGAATTAATTTTTCAAGTTCTTCCCAAAGATCACTTAAAGAAATAACCATTCCATTTCCTAAAATGCATTTTACATGAGGAGTTAAACTTCCACTAGGAATAAAATGAAGAATTACCTTTTTTCCATTTTTTACTATAGTATGGCCGGCATTATTCCCACCTTGATATCTTACTACATAATCTACTTCCCTTGATAAAAGATCTACTATCTTACCTTTTCCTTCATCTCCCCATTGAAGACCAACAACCGCTTTTGTTTCCAAAATGAAGCCCCCTAGTTTTTTGTTTTAAATTTTATCATCTTTAAATAGGGTGTTTAAAAATATAAAGACGCTTACAGAAAAAGTTAAAAATGAAAAGAAAAATGATATTAAAAGCTTAGAAAAATTGATTACTATAAAAACAATATTATTATCTTTTATATCTATAACTTGTTGCTTTCCAAGTTTCTTTGTGATATTTAAACCTACTTTCTTTAAAATTTAGGCAGTTTATAATTTTAAAAGAAAAAATAAAGTTTAATATTAAAGTAATACCTTAGGGAGAATTTATGATAAAAAAAGGCTTTTTTTATAAAAAAAAATTTATTATACCTTTTGCTTTTGGTTTTCTTATTTCTTTTTCTTTTCTTTATATTCAGGATAGAATTTATTTAATTTTTAAAGACTATGGGGTATTAGATTTTGATTTTTCAATTTTAAAAAAGAAAATAACTTTTTTTTCTCTAGAATTACCTTATACTCATATAGATTATATAACAATTTACTTTGACTTAGAAAAACCTAATAAAATTAAAATTAAAAAAATAGAAGTATATGGAGCAAAATCTTACTTTTATAAAAGATTTAACAAAGAAAATTTTCAAAAGTTAATTGATCATATAAAAAAATATATTAAAGATAAATTTAATCTTAATAGCAGTAAATATTCCCTTATAGCACCTGTTGAAATTATATTTGAACCTAAAGTTTATATTTATAACTCTCAACTAACATTTTCAGATTTAAAACTTCTTTTCCAAAGCTTTAAAATTGATAATATAAAAGAAATTAAAGGATATGGAGAATTTGCAGTATATTTAAAAAAATACAAAATAAATTCAAAGGGTAACATTACATTTAATTGGAAAAATAGAAAAATATCTTTAGAAGCTTTTATCTTTGAAAATGATTTAAAAATTGCCTCTGTCAAAGGTAATTTAAAAGATAATAAACTTAGTTTAACAGCCTATAGCTTCCAATTGGATCAAAATATTTTAAAAAACCTTTTTGGAAAAAAGGCAAAAGAATTATTTAAAAAATATCAAATTAAAGTTTTAAAACTTAAAAATAATTCTTTAAATATTTTTGTAGACAATATTTATTCATTTCCTTTAAAATATCAAATTAGTTTTCAAAGTTTATTATCTTTAGAAAGTAAAGATATAAAAGTTAAAAAAGAAAAAATAAAGTTAACTTTATCTTCTAAAAATAATATTTTAAGGTTTTTTGGGGATAATTTAGTAGTTTTTAATAAAAAAATTTATAAACATTTTGGAAAAGTAACTACTAAAGATTTTAAAACTTTTAACTATGAGATTAATTTTATACCTAAAAAAGATATCTCTAAAAGCATATCTTTAAATGGAACTTACTTTACCTATGGTCATTTTGCAATTTTAAAAGCTTTCATAGAAAATGAAAGTCTTTTATCTTCAATTTTTCCAAAAATTAAAAATTATAATGTTAAATTTAAAAATTTAGTTATAAACACTCAAATAAATCTTTTTCCCTTTGAAGCTTTAAAAGAAGTTTCTTTAGAAAATCTTTCCTATGAAAACTATACCTTTAATAATATTACTTTAAAAGGATTTTTAAAAAACAAAGTTTTTCAAGGTTATGTCCTTAGTCAGGATCCACGTTTATATGTAAAAAAGATTGTTTTTGATCTTAAAAATTATTCACTAGAATTTTTTGGAATATTAAATGATAGTTTTAAAAAAGTAGAAAGTTTTTTAAAAAGTATAAAAATTAAACTTCCTTTTAAGTTTTATGGAAAAGTAGAAGGAAATCTTTTAGGAAAATATAATATAAAGAAAAAAAATTTTGTTTTGACCTTTAAGGCTAAAAGTGAGAATTCTACTTTAAATTTAAATTTAAATAACTTTACATTTCCTTTAAAATTTGTAAATGCTTATGGGAATCTAACTTATAATAAAAAACTAAATCAGACAAAATTTTATATTACTAGCTTTTTCCAAGGAAAGAATTTTAAATTATTTAATCCAAAATTTCCTATAACTCTTATAAAACCTTTTGGAAATTTTTCCTATACTTATCCGGATAATAAACTTTCTTTAAACTCAAGTTATCTTGCTATAGTTTCTAAGCTAAATACATCTTTTTGGGGTACTTTGAACCTTACTTATAATAATACCCTTTTAGCATATATAAAAGATAAAAATGAAAATTTATTTTTAAAAATAAATCAGAAAAGCAAAGATTTCTATATAACTGGAAAAGTAAAGAAATTTAACTATAAAAAATTTTTACTTAAAAATTTAAATTTCTCAGGTCAAATTTATCCAAATTTAAATTTATTTGGATATGTAAAAAGAGCTTATTATCTTCCTGAGAAAAATTTATTACTATCAAATCTAAATTTTCAATATAATTCAAATTATTTAAAGATAAAACAGGTAAAAATAAAATATAAATCTTTCTTTTCAAGAGGAAACTTTACCTATAGCATGTTAAATAATAAATTAGATGGAAATATCTATGGGAATATATCCTTATTTGATATTTCTAAATACTATAAACTTAGATTTTTATCAAACTTCAATACTAAATATAATATTAGGCTATCTTATGATTTAAATAATAATAAATTAGTTGCCAATCT
>DQVG01000001.1 GCA_015661865.1 Desulfurobacteriaceae bacterium | reverse complement strand
TTCTCTTTTAGAAGGCTTGTCATTTGCTCTTAGTAGCTTACATTTTGGAAAGGTTTATTTTGAAAATGAAAAATTAAAAGTTTTTTTCAATAAAGACTTAATTGTATTAGAGGATATAGAAAATTTTTTATATTTAGCTCATGAAAAAGATTATGTTTCTTATATTAAAACTATATGTATGGAAAAGAAGTTAGGTTTTTTAGATTTAGATACATATTTTACTTCCTACACTTATAAAGTTGCTGTAGAAGCGGTAGGAGCAAATATCATCTCTTATTATTTATTAAAGGATTATAAAGGATTATAAATATATTTTTAATGTTGTTAGACCTCCAGGTCATCATGCAACAAAAAATAAAGCTATGGGTTTTTGTATATTTAACAATATAGCAACTTTAGCTAAGTTTTTACTTAAGGAAAATATAAAAAAAATATTTATTGTAGATTTTGATGCTCATCATGGGAATGGGACGCAAGAGATTGTATATAACGATAGGGATATTTATTATTTCTCTACTCATTTCTATCCTGGTTATCCGGGAACTGGTTCAAAAGATGAAAATAATGAACATATTTTTAATGTTCCTGTAGATCCAGATTCTTCAGATGAAGTGTTTTTTAATATTTATGGAAATTATTTAGAAAGCCTTTTTGAAAGTTGCAAACCAGAGATAATACTTGTTTCTGCAGGTTTTGATATTCATGAACTTGATCCTATAACTCCTTTAAAGGTAAGCTACAAAGGAATAGAATTTATTTTAGAAAAAATAAAAAACTTAGCAGAAAAGTATAACTTAAAAGTGATATTTTCTTTAGAAGGTGGATATAATTTAGATGTACTTAAAACTTGCGGAAAAATTTTTGGAGAGATTTTTAAATCATGAAAGTCTTATCCCCAGCTGGAAATTTTGAAAAGCTTATTTTTGCTATTAAATACGGAGCAGATGAAGTATATTTAGGATATAAAAAATTTTCCTTAAGAGCTAAAGCTGGAGGCTTTGATTTTGATAATTTAAAAAAAGCTATTTTGTATGCAAAAACTCATAATGTAAAAGCTTTTTTAACTTTAAACATATTTGCTCATAATAAAGATATACTAGAAATAAGAAATTTTCTAGAAAAACTAAAAGAAGAAAAAGTTTATCCAGATGCTATTATAGTGTCTGATTTAGGGGTTTTTAAATTAGTAAAGGAAATCCTTCCTGATATCAATGTCCATATATCCACTCAAGCTAATGTATGCAACTGGGAAGCTATAAATTTTTATAAAAATTTGGGAGCTACTCGAGTAAATTTAGCAAGAGAACTTAGTTTAAAGGAAATAAAGGAGATAAGAGAAAATGTTAAAGATGTGGAACTAGAGATATTTGGCCATGGGGCTATGTGCGTGGCTTATTCGGGAAGGTGCCTTTTGTCTTATTTTTTAAATCAAGTTTATCCAAATAAAGGAGAATGCACTCAAGTTTGCCGTTTTGGCTTTTATCTTTTTGAAAAAGAAAGATTTGAAAAACTCTTAGAGCAAGAAAAAGATCTTAAGGATTTACTTAAGGAAACTTTTTTCCTTTTGGAGGAAGATGAAAACTACAAAGTTAGTTATATTCTAAATTCCAAAGATCTTTGGACAATGCCTATCTTAGATAAAATTTATGACCTTAAATTAGATAGCTTGAAAATAGAAGGTCGTATGAAAAGTGCTTATTATGTATCTATTGTAACAGCAGCCTATAAGCAAGCTATTTTGGATCTTGCAAAGTCTAGAGAAACTTTTTATAAAAACAAAGATAAATATTTAAAGGAACTTCTTAATGTATCTCATAGACCTTATCATACAGGCTTTTTAGAAGATAATCCGGAGCAATATTTTTTAAGTTCAAAATATATAAAAAAATATAAATTTTTAGGATATTATCAAAAAGATGGTTTGATGAAAGTTAAAGATAATTTTAAAGTTGGAGATGTAATAGAAGTAGTTTATCCAAATTTAAAAGTAGAGCGTTTTGAAGTAAAAGATATTATTCGGTATCGGAAAGGAGAAAAATTAAAAGTGGATGAAGCCCATCCGAATTTCTTAGTAGAGCTCAAGCTCGATCCCCCCCGCGATATAGAACCCTATACTATTATTAGAAAGCAAATCTAGTTTGAGTAAGATGCTATCTAAAAAAGAAATTTTAGACGTTTTAAAATCAAAAGATATTCCAAAAGATCTTTTAGAAGAAGCTTTTAAAGTAAGAAAGTTTTATAGTGGATATTATGTATATTTAAGAGCTTTAACAGAAATAACAAATATATGTAGAAAATCTTGCTTTTATTGTGGAATAAGAAAAGAAAATGCTTCCTTAAAAAGGTATTATTTAAAATTTGATTTAATAAACAAATTATTTACAAATATAAAAAAATTAGGTTACTCCTCCATTGCTTTGCAAGGAGGAGAGATTTTTTCTGAAAAACACTACTTTTTTCTTTATAAACTTATTAAACTTGCCAAGGATAAATTTAATTATGAAATAACAATATCCTTTGGGGAACTTCCAAAAGATGTTTTAGAAAAACTATATTTTTTGGGTGCAAAAAGATATTTACTTAGATTTGAAATAATTTCTCCAAAAAGATACTATCTATTTCATTACAAAGATAAATTTCATAATTATGAAAATCGAATAAAAACCTTAGTACTTTTAAAAAAAATAGGTTATCAAGTTGGAACTGGAAATTTAATAGGTTTGCCTTTTACTTTTATAAAGGATTTATATAAAGATATTTTATTTATAAAAAACTTTAAACCCGACATGGTAGGTATTGGTCCTTATATCCCTCAAAAAAATACTCCCCTTTTTAATTATCTAACAAAGGGTATAAATATTTTTTCTGAAAAAGAAAGATTTTTACTTACTTTAAAATTAATAGCTATATTTAGAATATTACTTAAAACTTCCAATATAGTAGCTTCAACAGCTTTAATAACTTTAGGAACAAAATTCTATCCTTTGGAAAAAGTTTTAAACCTTGCCTTTAAGTGCGGAGCAAATGTAATTATGCCTATTTTTACTCCTTCAGAAAATAAAAGGTTGTACTCTCTTTATGAAGATAAATACTTTTCCGAACATGAAAAATTTTATTTTGCAGTTAAAAATTCTGATTTTATACCCGTTTTAGATAGATATGGTAATCCTTTGTCCTATTATATAAGAAATCAAAAATCTTGTAAGTTATAATTTTAGTTAAAGAATACATAAAATCTTTATAACTTATTTGAGAGGTTAAAGTACTTTATGTCAAAAAAGGAAAAGAAAAGATTTGTTTCCCAAGTTTTGGAAACGGGATCTAATGAACTTGAAGTCTTAGATTTTAGAATGTATGAGGTTTTACCAGATAATTCCGTCTATGAGTGGGCTTTAGGCGTAAATGTGGCAAAGGTAAAAGAGGTAATGCCAGCTCCAAAAAATATTTTTAAATGTCCCGGATTACCCCCAGAAATCCTAGGTATAACGAAAATTCGTCAAGAGGTAGTTCCTATATTTAAATTAGATATTTGGATGAAAATAAAAACTAATCATCCAAATAAACATCTAATTGTTATGGAATTTTTAGGGGAGGTTATAGGGACTTTAGTTCATGAAACAAAAAGAATTAGAAGAATTAGATGGTCAGATATAAAGCAGCCTCCTAAATCTTTACAAGAAAAATTACGGGGAAAGATAGTAGGAATTATACCTATTGAAGATACCTTAAAAGGTAATAAAGATAACTTACTTTTACTTTTAGATTTTGAAGGGATATTACATGAACTTGGCATGGTTAGAATGTTTGGAGAAATTTCAAGTAGTATAAAAACTCAAGTTGAAGAGGAAAAGAAAATTTTAAAGGAAGAATCTCAAATAGAGGCTTTACGAGTTTTAATCTTAGAGGATTCTTCTTTAGCTAGAAGAGTTTTAAAAGAAACTTTGGAAAAAGCCGGGTTTGAAGTATTAGAAGCTCAATCTGGAATAGAAGCTTTAAAAATTTTAGAAGAGTTAGAAAAGAAAGCTGCCCAAGCTGGGAAAAAAATTAGTGACTATATTCAATGTATTATATCCGATATTGAAATGCCAGGTATGGACGGACTTACCTTTACAAAAAAATTAAGAGAAAATCCAAAATATGATGAGATCCCTATAATAATAAATACTACCTTATCTGATAGCGGGGGAATTCAAAAAGCAAAACAAGTTGGTGCAGATGAATATATCGTAAAGTTTAAACATCCAAATTTGCCCAAATTGATTTTAGATTTAATAGAAAAAAGAAGGAAAAAAGTAGAAGAAATTTAAAGTTCACTAAATCCTTTAAAATAAAAAGTTTAAGTTAACTTCCCTTCCCTTTTTAACCTAGTTATAAGAGGATCTTCCAAATTCAATCTTTTAAAAGCATTTATTCTAAGTACACAAGAATCACAACTTAAACACGGAACTTCACTCCCTCTATAGCAAGATATAGAGTAAGAGTAATCAGCTCCTAAACTAATTCCTAGTTTTATAATATCTTCCTTTTTCAAATTCAAAAGAGGAGCATATATAGTCCAAGGCTTCCCTTCTACAGCAATCTTTGTTCCTGCATTTAAAGTCTTTTCAAAATTTTCCAAAAACTCCTTTCTACAATCTGGATATCCACTAAAATCAACTTGATTCCAACCACCCGCTACATTAGTAATACCCTTACTTTCAGCATAAGCTGCAGCCAAAGCAAGAAATATTCCATTTCTAAAAGGTACATAAGTGATAGGAATTCCTCTTTCAAAAATTTCCTTTTCACTTTCCGTTTTTGGAACCTCTATATTTATATCTGTCAAAGCAGAAGCCCCTATTTGAGTAAGATCAACTTTAAAAACTTTATGTTCCTTTACTCCTACCTTAGACGCTATTTTCCTAGCCATTTCTAACTCTATCTTATGCCTTTGACCATAATCAAAAGTTATAGCATAAACATTTTTAAAAAATTTTTTAGCCCAATACAAAACTGTTGTAGAATCCAATCCCCCTGAAAAAATCACTACAACATCCTCATTTTTATAAGAAATATTAGGAGTATCTATCATCTATCTCTCTCCTTAACTTTTCCTGTATTTAAATATTATAAAAAAGTTTTAATATCACAGAGATATTATTTAAGAGATATTATTTAAAGAATTGAAAATCAAGGAGGTGGGAAATATTAGAAGTAAAAAACTATTAAGGTAGTAAAAGTTTTATTTAAAGTTGAAGCAGTTTTTCTTGATACAGACGCATACAAAATTATCTTTCAATACCGTAACGGTCTTATTTGAACTGATTTAAACAGAGTGATTGAATTTTATAATACTGTAACTTTCAATACCGTAACGGTCTTATTTGAACACAACCCTTAATTGATTATGTAAATCAAAATTTAACGTTTCAATACCGTAACGGTCTTATTTGAACGGGGCTGGAAGAAAATATCAAAGGAGTTTGATATCACGTTTCAATACCGTAACGGTCTTATTTGAACACGTACTTTCCTTATGAGGAAATGCGAAGAAATTTCAACGTTTCAATACCGTAACGGTCTTAT
>DQVG01000152.1 GCA_015661865.1 Desulfurobacteriaceae bacterium | reverse complement strand
TTTCTAGATTTGTACCTAGAAAAAAGCAACAAGAAATAATTGAAAATATAAAAAAAGGAAAAGTTGACATAGTAATAGGAACTCATAGACTTCTTCAAAAAGATATAGAATTTAAAGACTTGGGATTATTAATAATAGATGAGGAGCATAAATTTGGAGTTTCAGCCAAAGAAAAATTAATTTCAAAATATCCCCATATAGATACCTTATATATGAGTGCTACTCCTATACCTAGAACCCTTTATATGGGCCTTTCAGGTTTTCGAGATGTATCTATAATAGAAACTCCACCTAAAGGAAGAAAGGGTGTAAAAACTTATGTTTTTAGGTATTCGGATGAAAAATTTTTAAAAGCTATAGAAAAAGAAATAAAAAGAAAGGGGCAAGTTTTTGTAGTTTGCAATGATATAGACAGTTTGCCTCAAATTAAAGAACTTATTGAAAAAAACTTTCCCGAGCTAAAAGTTGAAACTTTACATGGTCAAATGAAAACATCTCAAATAGAAAAAATTATGCATGACTTTCTAAATAAAAAAATAGATGTTCTTGTTTCAACCATTATTGTAGAAAGTGGTTTAGACATTCCAAATGCAAATACTTTAATAGTTTTAGATGCTCACAAACTCGGACTTTCCCAACTTTATCAACTTCGAGGAAGAGTTGGAAGATCAGATAAAAAAGGATATGTTTATTTATTTATTCCAAAAAATGAAAAGCTTTCTGTCGAAAGTTTACAAAGATTAGAAGCTATTAAAGATATGCCAGAACTGGGCGGAGGTTTAAAACTAGCTTTAAAGGACTTAGAAATAAGAGGAGCAGGAACTATTTTGGGCCCTAAGCAAAGTGGTTTTATAAATAAAGTCGGCTTAGATTTTTATATGGATTTACTAAAAGAAGTTTTAGAAGAAAAAGAAGAAAAGGAGCTTACTATAAATATCCCTATCCAAGCTTATATTCCAGACGATTATATTTCTGATGCCAAAGAAAGAATAGAGATCTATACAACCTTATCTCAAGCAAAAGGGGAAAAAGAGCTAAAAGAAATTTTAAAAGAAATAGAAAAATCTTATGGAAAACTTCCAGATCCAGTTTTAAATACTTTTAAATTGATGGAAATTAAAAATTTAGCTAAGAGACTAAAAATAAAAGAAATAAGTTTAACTTCAGGAGGATATTTAATTATTACTCCTTATAAAGATACAAAAATAAACTCCCTTTACTTAGTAAAATTAGCTAAGGAAAACTTTATTCAAATTACCCCAGATGGAAAAATTTATAAAAAAGGTATAAAAAATTTAGAAGAAATAATTTCTTTTCTAAAAGATCTTTATAAAAATTCCTTGGAAAATAAAGATGTTAAATAAAACTTTATAGTCCTTAATTTAATTAAATATAATCCTTATTATCTGGAGGCTTTTTATGAAAATAGGTATTTTAGGAGCTTCAGGTTATACGGGTGAAGAACTTTTAAGACTTTTGTTAGAAAGACAAGATATTGATGTTATTTATATTACTTCTAGAAGATATGAAGGTAAAACTTTAACGGAAATAAATCCAAGGTTTATTAATACAAGATTTGAAAGTTTAAAATTTGAAAGTTTTTCTGAAGAAAAGATATTAAAGTGTGATTTAATTTTTTCTTGTTTACCTCATGGGGAATCTAAAAAAATTTTGGAAAAGTTTTTAGGAAAAGTATTTATAATAGATCTATCTCAGGATTATAGAAAAGATGAAAGAGCTTTATATGGACTTACAAATATATACGATGTTTATACTAAACATTTTTTAAAAAGAACATTTAAAAAAGATTTGATAAAAAAATATAAAATAATAGCTAATCCTGGATGCTATCCAACCTCTATTATAATTCCCTTATATCCCTTAATAAAAGGAAATTTCATAGATAAAAATACTTTAATTATATGTGATTCAAAATCCGGAGCTTCAGGGGCTGGGAAAAAGTTAAAGGAAGATTTACTTTTTTGTGAATTAAATGAAAATTTTTATTGCTACAAACCTACAAATCATCGTCATGAAGAAGAAATAAAATATATATTAAATACTAAGAAATTAAAATTTACTCCTCATATTTTACCTATAGAAAGGGGTATTTTATCTACTATTTATTTTAAGTCTTCTTACTCTTTAGAAAATATTAAATCTTTACTAAGGGAATTTTATAAAAACGATAAAAATGTAAAAATTTTAAATAGGTATCCCCAGTTAAAATTTGTAAATTTTACAAATGAAATTCATATTTATCTAGATTATGATAAAGAAAATGATTTATTTATCCTTTTAAGTGCCATAGATAATCTTGGGAAAGGAGCTTCCGGACAGGCGATTGAAAATTTAGATATTTTAATAAGGTATTCTTTGATTTAAGTTATAAAAGGTGAGAGTTTGAATTTAAACTATATCCAAAAAAGAGATATAAAATTAGCTTTTAAACTAGCATTTAAATATTTTAAAAGTTTAAGAAATTCTATATTAAAGCTCAACTTTATCTTATCTATTTTAGGAATTATAATAGGTAGCAGTGCTCTTATAATTTCCCAGGCTGTTATTCAAGGTTTTGAATCTGTTCTTTTAGAAAAGTTAATAAGGGGAAATGGAGATTTAGTTTTTCTTTTAGATATTTCTTATAAAGATATTCCAAAATATGAAGCTCTTTTAAAACTTGAAGAAAATATCAAAGCTGTTTGTCCTTATGTATACTATCCAGTAATGATAAGATATTCTAAATTTAATACCTATTCTGCGGCAATTTTAAGGGGAGTGGATCCAGATAAAGAAGTTTTGGTAACTAATTTTGATAAAAATATAAAACTTGGCAGTTGGGAAAGCCTGAATAAGGTAGGATATGGAATTTTTGGGAAAAGTTTAGCTGAAAATTTAGGTTTATATTTAAATGATACCGTCCAAGTTATATCTCCAATAGGCAAAAAAACTCCTTTTGGATATATTCCTAAAATAGGTTATTTAAAAGTAGGTGGTATTTTTTCTTTAGGACTTTATCAATTTGATAATAATTTTATTTTAGTATCCCTAGAAACTTTGCAAAAGATTTTTGGAGTAAAAAAAATTAATGGCTTTTTAATAAAAGTTAAAAATTTTTCTAAATTAGAAGAAACTAAAATTAGACTTCAACTTAAATTTCCAGAAGCTCAAGTTCAAAGTTGGATAGAAATAAATAAAAGTTTATTTTCTACTTTGAAATTAGAAAAATTAGCTATGTTTTTTGTTACAGCACTAATATTAGTGGTAGCTTCTTTTAACATTATGTCCTTTTTGGCAAATAACATATTTTTAAGAGCTAGAGATATAGCTATTTTAAAAACTTTGGGAACTAGTAATTTAGCTTTAAAATATATGTTTTTATTTCAGGGTATTTTTATTTCTATCCTTGGAATTTTTATAGGAAATATTTTAGGAGTAGGCATTTCTTATATTTTTGATAAATATAAACTTATTAAATTACCTCCTCAAAGTTACTTTGTAGACTACTTACCTTTTAAAGTTGAATTTTCTAACTTAATTTGGATTAATACTATAACTTTTTTAATTTGTTTAATTTCCTCTAAACTTGCTTTAAAAAGATTATCTGAGCTTAGCATAACAGATATTTTAAGAAATTATAAGTAGGTTAAGATGAACTTTATTTTTATATATAAAGGGAAGCTTCCTAGTAAAGCTAATTATAAAGAAATTGGTTATCGTAGAGTAGGAAAGGAAATTAAACCTTTTATAAGAAATAAAAAAGAGGTTATTTTATTTCAAAATGAAGCTATATATCAATTACATAAACAAATGTTAAGTTATGGATATGAGAAATTCCCTATAATGGGTTTTCTTAAATCAGATATAGTATTTTTTATAAAAAATAACTTTGAAAAAAGAGATTTAGACAATTTAGAAAAATTTTTATTTGATGTTTTAGAAAAAGGAAATATTATCTTAAATGATGCTCAAATAGTTTTAAAAAATACAAGAAAACTAAAATTTGAAGAAGAAGGTTTTTTAGTAAAACTTCAAAAAATTTCTAAAGAAAAAAAAGAAAAAAGATTAGAAAAGTTTATCAATATTTTTAAAGCTTTTTCTGGAAAATAAAAATGAAAAAAGTAAGCTTGTCAGTAGCTATCATTGCAAAAGATGAAGAAGATAGGTTACCAAAAACTTTAGAAGCTGTTAAAGATATTGCAGATGAAATTATAGTAGTAGTAGATAGTCGAACAACAGATAATACTATAAAAGTTGCAGAAAGTTTTGGAGCAAAAGTATTTATTGAAAATTGGGAAGGTTATGGAAAACAAAAGCAAAAAGCTTTGGAAAAAACTCAAGGAGATTGGATTCTTTTTCTGGATGCAGATGAAGTTTTAAATGAAAAGTTAAAAAAAGAAATTTTAAAGATCTTAAAAAATCCTTTAGCTGATGGATATTTTTTAAAAAGAAAAACTATATATCTAGGAAAACCATTAAAATTTATTTGGAATAATGATTGGGTCCTTCGGCTTGTAAAAAGAAGTTCAAATCCACGTTGGATGGGAGATATTCATGAAAGTTTAATAATAGATGGAATAACTAAGAAAATAAAAAAAGGTTATATCTTACATTATACCTATAGAAATTTAAAAGAACATTTTCAAAAATCCTTAGAATACGCTTATCTGTCTGCCAAAGAGTATGCTAAAAAAGGAAAGAAATTTTCTATATTTAAAACTTTTTTTTCTCCTTTATGGGCATTTTTAAAAATTTACTTTTTAAAACTAGGATTTTTAGAAGGATTCAGAGGATTTTTAATAGCTTTAAGTTATGCTCTTAATGCCTTTATGAAAAATGCATTTTTATGGGAAAAATTCCAAAAGGAAAAGTCAAAAATTTTTAAGCTTGAAAATAAAAAGAAAAGCTAGTTTTTTACTTTCCAAAAAATATATCTTCATCAAAACCTAAACTTAAAATATATTCTTTTGAAAAAACTTTTTCTACAAAGTCCTTATCAAATTTTTGTAGTAAAAACTCCTTTATATTTTTATAATTACCTTTTTGATATTCCTTTACAAGATCTAAAACTTTTTCATATCCTAGAAGGGGAACAAGTAAAGTTAAACAAGAATAAGATTTAAATAAATTATCCAAAGAAAGTTTTGTAGCTTTGATATTTTCTACATAAAAAGCTAATTTTTTAGTCAAGTTTATTAATAGGTTTAAACTTTCTAATATGAAAAATGCTATGGCAGGTAAAAACTCCACTATCTCAAAAGTTGAGAAAGATAAAAGTTCTCTTATAGAAATAGAGTTTGATTTAACCCTAGAAGCAATTTGAATTGCAGCCTCACAAAGGACTGGATTTACCTTTCCTGGCATAATAGAGCTTCCAGCTTGTAAGGGAGGAAGTTTAATTTCCTTGATAAAGTTGAGTAATCTTAAATCATTGAAAATTTTAGATATATTACTTGCATAAACATCTAAAAGACCAACAACCTCATTTATATCATCCAAAAATGCAGTTGTAGATACTGGATTTTCATGACGAGCAAGGTTTAAGTTTGTAATTTCTCTTAAAACTTCATTTACTAAAAATATATAATCTTTAGGAGCTAAAGCTCCTGTTCCAATAGCAGTTCCCCCCAAATTTGTCCATCTAATTCTTTCTTTAGCCTTCCAAACTCTCCAACGATCCCTTAAAAGAACATCTGCAAAAGCGCTAAATTTTTTCCCTAAAGTCATAGGAATAGCTTCTTGAAGCTCGGTATAACCTAGCTTTAAGATATTTGAAAATTCCTTTTCCTTTTTTTGAAAAGCTCCTTGCAGTTTAGCTATTTTATCTTGCAAATCTTCTAGTAAAAATAAAATAGCAACTTTTAAAGCTGTGGGAAAAGTATCATTAGTAGATTGATGTAGATTTACATGTTTTAAAGGATGAACTATATCATATCTACCTTTTTCATATCCTAGTATTTCTAAAGCTCGGTTTGCAATAACTTCATTTAAATTCATATTTAAAGATGTTCCGGCTCCTCCTTGAAATGGATCTAAAGGAAATTGATCTGAAAGTTTTCCTTCTATAATATCGTTACATGCTTTTAAAATAGCTTCAAAAATATCCTTTTTTAAATATCCTAATTTAAAGTTTGCTATCGCACAAGCTTTTTTTACATAAGCATAAGACTTTATAAAAATAGGAGGATATTTATAATTGGAAAATTGAAAATTTTCTAAAGCTCTTTGAGTATGAATCCCCCAGTAAACATCTTTTGAAAGATATTTTTCCCCAAGAGAATCTTTTTCTAACCTTAAATTATTTTTTTTCTTCATTTTTCCCTGAAAAAATTAAAATATCTTATAGTTAGTTTTAGAGTTTTTTAAATTTTTAGAAAATCTATTAAACTTTTGGTATTTTTACCTTACAGAATAACAAATTAAAACATCATTTCCTAGAAATTCAGGAATGACTAGCATATTTTCCGAAACATCTATATCTGCTGGACCCTTTAAGTTATCAAAGATTAAAATAAGTTTATTATTTTTTAGATCAAAAGCATATAACTTTCCCTTATTTTGACCTTCCTTTAAATTCCAATCCGAAAAATATATTATGTTATCTTGAATAACAATTCCATCTAAATTTGAAAATGTATGTCTTTTAAATAAAGGTCTTACAGTGTTCTTTTTTAAATCAAAAATATAAATAGTTCCTCCTTCCCAAGATGCTATAAAAAGATAAGGCCATTTAAGAAAAAGACCATTTGGGGATAAGTTAGGGATATAAAAGATATTATTTACTTTAAAATCTTTTATAGAAATTGTATATATAGTATCTCCTTGGGTATCTGAAACATAAAGAGTTTTTAAAGTAGGATCTAAAGTAATATCATTTAAAAACTTAGCTTTTGGAAGTTTTATTATATTTATTAACTTCTTTTTTGAAATAGAAAAAACTTTTACCACATCAATATCTGTTGCAAATAAGTAATCTCCCCAAGTAACAATTCCTTTGGGAGCATCTAAGGAGTTTAAAAATTTTAGATATTTAAAATTTGTTTTTAAGTCCAGCAAGGATATATATCCATTTTTATCTTTTGAAGTTGGATTTCCATTTATATTACTTACAAAAATAAAACGATTTTTATAAATATTTGCACTTTCTGGGATTTTAAAATTATCTATTTTAGCGCAGCTATATTTAAAGTCTTTAGCAAAGGCTAAAGATACTAAAAGAAATATAGAAAGGAAAAATCTTTTCATTTTACTCTCTTTTTTCTAAAATCTTATCTATTATTCCATATTCTAAAGCTTCTTGAGGAGACATAAAATAGTCTCTATCAGTATCTTTTTCTATTTTTTCAATAGGTTGACCAGTATGTTTGGATAAAATTTCGTTTAACATTTTCTTTAATCTTAAAATTTCCTTTGCATGAATTTCTATATCTGTTGCTTGACCTTGAAAACCACCTAAAGGTTGATGAATCATAATTCGAGAATGAGGTAAAGAATACCTTTTTCCAGGAGCTCCAGCAGCTAAAAGAACTGCCGCCATAGATGCTGCTTGTCCCATACATATTGTTACTACATCTGGTTTTATATATTGCATGGTATCATAAATTGCAAGTCCTGCAGTTACAACCCCTCCAGGAGAGTTTATATATAAATAAATATCTTTTTCTGGATCATCAGCTTCTAAATATAAAAGCTGAGCAACTATTAAATTTGCAACATGATCATCTATAGGTTGCCCTAAAATAATAATTCTATCTTTTAAAAGTCTAGAATATATATCATAAGCTCTTTCTCCTTGGCCGGTTTGCTCAACAACTATAGGAACAAGTTGAGATTTAATTTTCATTTTATTTTCACCTCTTTTTAAAAGATATTTTTTTTATTTTAAGATTTTAAAATTAAAGTAATAACGATAAGATAACAATAACAGGCAAAATATAAAAAAACTAAAAGAGGAGACCTAAAACTTAAGCCTCCTCTTTGTTTTCCTTTTGACCTTCTTCAATTAAAGAATTTAC
The DNA here is from genome assembly GCA_015661865.1 of Desulfurobacteriaceae bacterium. Lineage (GTDB taxonomy): Bacteria > Aquificota > Aquificia > Desulfurobacteriales > DQVG01 > DQVG01. The sequence continues at coordinate 2,834 of DQVG01000152.1, read as the reverse complement.
ATACTTATGAAACTCTTCTTCATCAACTTCTTCAATTTCGCTCCACTCTTTTAATTTATCTAAAGTATATTGTCTTAAAGCATCTTGATAAATTAATGGCATAAGATTTCTTTCTTCTATTACTTGTTTTGCAAGCTGGATATTTCCATTTAAAACTGCATCTGCAATTTTTTTAATTTCATTTTCTATGATTTCATTTGGAACTTCTAACTTTTCTTTTTCAGCAATATAATCCAAAATTAACTTTGTAGCTGCTGTTTTATAAGCTAAAGGATATAACTTTTGAGTTAAAGATTGAATTTGAGCTTGAATTTGCTCTTTTGGAACTCCCATTTGTTCTAAAGCTGCTATTTCATTTTTCAAAAATGCTTGAAGTTCTACATTTACTAAGCTTGGGGGAACTTTTATTTTGGATTTCTTTATTAAAAGACTAACTAGTAAGTCTTCCAATAAGTCTTCAGATTGCTCTTGACGAACTTTTTTTAAGGTATTTTCAATATGACTTTTTAATTTTTCTAGATTTTCAAAACCAAGCTTTTTAGCAAATTCATCATTAATTTCGGGTAAAACTTTTTCTTTTACATTTAAAACTTTGATTTTCATCTTAACTTTTTTACCAGCGGCTTTATGATATTTTTCATCTTCCGGAGCGTGAAATTCAAACTCTACCTCTTCTCCTTTCTTTAAACCTTTAATTTTTTCTTCAACCTCTGGCCAAAGCTGTTGAGAACCTAAAACTGCAGAAAGAGTTCCTTTTTGAGGTTCTTCATTTTCTACTATAGCTTCATATTCTATTTCAACTAAATCTCCATCTTGGGCTTCTCTATCTACTTCTTTAAATTCTACAAATCTTTCCCTTAAGGCTTCAAGTTCTCTATTTATATCATCTGGAGTTACATTTACTTTTATCTTTTTCAATTTCAAACCTTTATAGTCTTTTTCTTCGAGTTTAATCTCGGGATAAGTTTCAAAAATAAGCTTTACCTTATATCCATTTTCCAACTTTGTAATTTCTGGAACTACAGGATCGGTAACTAATTTAAAATTATTTTCTTCTACTATTTTATTTATAGCTTCTACAAGGGCTTTATTTAAACATTCCTCTTCTATTTCTTTGGCAAAACGATCTTTAATAATATTTTCTGGAGCTTTTCCTTTTCTAAAGCCCGGAATACTTGCTTCTTTTCTTATGGCTTTTACTATATCTTTTTCAAACTTTTTTAAGTCTGAAGGTTCTAAAATAACTTCTACTTCTTTTACAACTTCCTGTGAATCTTTGGTTAAGATTTCATATTTCATTATTTATTTCCTCCCATTCCTTTAATTTTTCCAATTTGTCTTAAAGGTAATCCCCAAACTAAGGTAAATTTTCCTCCGGCAATATGGTCAAAAGCATCTTCCTTATCATAAGTTGCAAGTTTATAGTCATATAAAGAGTAAGGTGATTTTCTACCTAAAACATAAACATTTCCTTTATAAAGTTTTAGTTTTACCTCACCTGTAGCATTTTTAAGTAAGGATTTGTTAAATTCATCGAAAGCTTCTTTTAATGGGGAAAACCAATATCCATAATATACTAAATCAGCATATTTTTGATTATTTGATAATTTAAAATGTAAAGACTCTCTATCTAAAATTAAGCTTTCTATCTCTCTTAAAGCTTTATCTAAAATCTCAGGAGCTGGTTGCTCATAAAGTTCTCTGGATTTAATGCCTACTAGCCTATTTTCAACCATATCTACTCTTCCAATTCCAAGAAAAGCAGAGATAGTATTTAAATCCATAATAAGTTTATAAAGCTCATTATCTTCATAGACAAAGTGATAAAACTCTTTTTCCTCTTTTATTTTTCCTTTTAAATTAGATTTTATACTATTAATAAAGCTTCCTTTTTTAACTTTAAAACCTTTTGGATATGCATTTTCAAAGAAAATGTGCAAAATAACTTCTTCATCTATTACATCTTTTGGATCTTTTGTGATTTGCCAAGCATCTTTTGGAGGCTCCTTAAAAGGATCTTCTAAAACTCCACATTCTATAGAAATTCCCCATAAGTTTTTATCTATAGAGTAAGGAGATTTTTTTGTTGCAAATACTGGAATTCCTTTTTTTTGAGCATATTCTATCTCCTCTTCTCTACTTTTAAATTCCCATTCTCTAACTGGAGCTAAAACTTTTAAAGAGGGATCTAAAGCCAAAACAGATAGCTCAAACCTAACTTGGTCATTTCCTTTCCCCGTAGATCCATGAGCTACTGCGTCTGCGTTTTCTTTTTTTGCTATTTCTACTAAATATTTTGAAATTAAGGGTCTAGAAATAGCTGCTGATAGATAGTACTTTCCTTCATATCTGGCATTTGCCCAAAGAACAGGCATACAATAATCTTTAGCAAATTCTTCTTTTAAATCCAAGATATAAATCTTATCTGCTCCAAAATCCAAGGCTTTTTTTCTAATAGCTTCTAAATTTTCTTCTTGACCTATATCGGCATAAACACATATAACTTCTTTGCATCCATATTTTTCTTTCAAGTAAGGAACTAAAACTGAAGTATCTAATCCCCCAGAATATGCCAAAACTACCTTATTAACTTTCATGTTTTACCTCATTTAAAATAATTTTTGCTTATTGTAGCATAAGGTTTAAATTTTATTAAGATTAAGATAAAATTTTATTAAGATAAATAAGCTGTCCAACTGAAATTCCACCATCATTTAAAGGATATTTTTGGGAAATATATATTTTTCCTTTAAAACTTCCAAAAAGAAGTTTTAAAAGTAAATTATTTTGAAATACTCCTCCTCCCAAACAAATATGTTTTTCTTTTAATAAAG
>DQVG01000130.1 GCA_015661865.1 Desulfurobacteriaceae bacterium | reverse complement strand
GGAAGTAAAAGGGAAATTGTAGAAATTAATTTAAAAAATTTAAGAAAATTTAAATTAAACTATAAATATGTTTGGCAGGAAGATAAAGGTTTTAGGGCAGCTTTAATAAGAAACAAGGCCATATTAATTTCAAGGGGAGATTATATTATAGGCATAGATGGAGATATGATCTTACACCCTAAATTCATTGAAGATCATATAAAACGTGCAAAACCAAATAGATATATTCAAGGAAAAAGAGTCCTTCTAACAAAAGAAAAAACTCATGAAGTTTTAAAGACAAAAAAAATAAAATTCAGTTTTTGGGAAAGAGGCCTTATTAATAGAAAAAATGCTATTCATTCAAATTTTTTTTCAAAAATTTTTTCTAGATCTAACTTGAGTTTAAAAGGAGTAAAGACTTGCAACTTTTCCCTGTTTAAAAAAGATATTTTAAAGATAAATGGTTTTAATAACAACTTTATTGGTTGGGGACGTGAAGATAGCGAATTTGTTGCTAGATTTTTAAATAATGGGGGAGAAAAGTTTGATTTAAGGTTTAATGCCATAGCTTATCATTTATTTCATGTAGAAAATCATAAAAAAATTTCTAAGGAAAATGAAGATCTTTTAAAAAATGCTATAGAACATAAAAAAATAACTTGTGAAAATGGTATTAGGCAAATTTCTAAAAAAGATATTATTTTACTTTAAGATATAAAGTATTTCTTGATACGTGAGGATACTTTATGAAACTTATGATAGAGCTTCCCACCTGGCTTGGGGATGCAGTTATGGCCAGCGGGGCTGTAAATAAATTAATAAAATATTTAAAACCTAAGGAGGTTATACTTTTTGGTTCCCCGGTAGCTACCTCTCTTTATCCTAATTTTAAAATTATAATTGACGATAGAAAAAATAGATTAAGACAATTTTTTAAATTACCTAAAGTAGATAAATTTGTAAGTTTTAGAAATAGTCTATATTCAAAATTACTTGCTTTTAAGTATAAGGGAGTAGCTTTTAATATTAAAGAAAAAAATCTTCATATGGTTGAAAAATATAATCTTTTTGTTAATAAAATACTAAAAAAAGATCTTCCTCTTTACCCTCCTCAACTACCTTTTAAAAGAAAAGTTTTTAAAAGACCAACTTTTGGAATAAATCCAGGAGCTGCTTATGGAAGTGCAAAAAGATGGTATCCCGAGGAATTTGCTAAAGTAGCAAATTATTTAGGTAAATATGGAGATATTATTATTTTTGGGGGACCTGGAGAAGAAAAATTAGCTAAGGAAATAGAAGATAATTTGACCATAAAAAATTATAAAAATTTATGTGGAAAGCTAACTATAAAAGAGTTATGTGAACATATTGGTGGTCTCAAAGGATTTGTTACAAATGATTCTGGTCCTATGCATATAGCTGCGGCTTATAATGTTCCAACTATTGCTATTTTTGGACCAACAGATTATAGGGAAACTTCCCCTTTTAGTAAAAACTATAAAATAATTACGAAAAATTTAAAATGTTCGCCCTGTAAAAAAAGAGTATGTCCTTTAAAGCATCATAAATGTATGAAGTTAATAAAAGCTCAAGATGTTATAAAAGTTATTAAAGAAAGTAATATATTTTGGACTTAACTTTTAATCTCTTTAAAAAGAAGGGAGTTTTTATGAAATATTCTCATATAGATTTTAATAACAAAACTATCTTAATTTTAGGAGGAGCGGGATTTATAGGAAGTAATTTAGCTTTTTATTTTCAAAAAAATTATCCTGAAGCTAAGATAATAGTATTTGATAAATTTAGAAATAATGAAAAATTCCCAAGTGGAAATTTTAAAAGCTTAGGCCACTTTAAAAATCTGATAGGCTTTAAAGGTATAGTTATTTGTGGAGATATTACTAAAAAGGAAGACCTAGAGTACCTAAATGATTATAAAATTGATTATATATTTCATATGGCCGCAATTTCAGATACAACAGCTCAAAATCAAGAGTTAGTATTAAAAACAAATGTAAATTCTTTTATAGATATAATAAAGCTAGCTAAAAAAAATAAAGCTCCCTTAGTATATGCTAGCTCAGGAGCAGTATATGGAAATAGCAAAACTTTTAAATTAGGGTTCGAACAACCCTTAAATATATATGGTTTTAGCAAGTTAATGATGGATAATATAGCACAAGAATATATGAAAAAATTAGATATTCCTATTGTAGGACTAAGATATTTTAATGTATATGGTCCTCGGGAATATTTTAAGCAAAAAAGTGCTTCCATGGTTTTTCAATTTGCAATACAGCTTTTAAAAGGAGAAAAAGCTAGGCTTTTTGAAGGAAGTGATAAAATAAAAAGAGACTTTGTATATATAAAAGATGTTATTCAAGCAACTGTTAAAGCAGCTTGTCCTAAAAAAAGTGGAATTTATAATGTAGGAACGGGAATTGCTCGAAGTTTTCAAGATATAGTAGATATATTAAAAAGAGAGTTAAATATTATTAGAGAAAATGAATACATACCAAATCCTTATTTAAAACAATATCAATTTTTTACTCAAGCTGATATTGAAGATACAAAAAAATATTTAGATTACGCACCTC
>DQVG01000155.1 GCA_015661865.1 Desulfurobacteriaceae bacterium | reverse complement strand
TGAAATTGCTAAGCGTTGGCGTCTTCCTGGGAGAGGTCCAAAATTTTTAAAGAAAGCTTGGGAAGAAGCTAAGCGCACGGAGGATGAAAATGGCTAAAAAATTAAAAATAACTTTGGTAAGAAGTAAAATTGGATGTCCAAAAAAACAAAAATTAACTTTAGAAGCTTTGGGACTTAGAAAAAGAGAGCATTCTACAATAAAGCCTGATAATCCTCAAATTAGAGGTATGATTAAGAAAGTTTGGGATCTTGTAAAAGTAGAAGAGATTGAAGATTAAGGAGGATATTAAGATGGATATTTTAAGAATAGATTCCTTAGGTCCAGCAAAAGGTGCTAAAAGGGTAAAAAAAAGAGTTGGAAGAGGACATGGATCTGGTCATGGAAAAACCTCAGGAAGAGGTCAAAAGGGACAAACTGCTCGTTCAGGCGGATCGATAAGACTTGGTTTTGAAGGTGGACAAACTCCTCTTTATATGAGATTTCCAAAAAGAGGATTTAAAAATCCTAGAAAAAAAGAATTTGGTACTGTAAATATTAGACACTTAGAAAGGTATTTTGAAGATGGTCAAGTAGTAACTCCAGACATATTAAGAGAAAAAGGATTATTGAGAAAATATAAATTTGTAAAAATATTAGGAGATGGTGAGCTTACTAAAAAATTAATAGTAAAAGCTCATGCATTTTCTGCTTCCGCAAAAGAAAAAATAGAAAAGGCTGGTGGTCAGATAGAAATCCTCCCCATTCCAAAATATCAAGGTAAAGTAGGCAAACGAGCTTTAAATAAACAAAAATAATTTTAATAGCCCCCTTTTCAAAGGGGGCTTTTCTTTTCTTATTTTTTCATTTCTAAATTTTCAATCTAAATTAAATTTTTAACTTAACAAAAATAAGTAAATAATTAAAAATTTTTTCCAATTTTTTGTATTTAATTTTATTTTTTTATATAAATTATATCTTTCTTTTTAACCTAGATTTACCTATAAAAATATATATATCTTTATTCAATTTCCTAGAATTTCAAAATCGTAAGAAATTAAATATTAAATAAAACGCTTATGATAAAATTAACCTCAAAATAATTTTAAGGGGGATTTAGTTTGAACATTGTAAATATTTTAAAAAAAATTCCTTACATTGAAAGTCTTAAAAAGAAATTACTTGTAACTTTTTTTATTTTATTAATATATAGAATAGGTGCTCACATCCCCACACCCGGTGTCGATACCGTAGCTCTTTCTGAATTTTTTAAAAGTGCCTCTGGTACTATTTTAAGTTTTGTAAATATGTTTTCTGGAGGTGCTTTATCTAAACTGACGGTATTTGCTTTAGGGGTTATGCCTTTTATATCCGCTTCAATTATTATGCAACTTTTAACAGCAAGTTTTCCTTCCTTAGAAAAACTAGCTAAAGAAGAAGGGGAATATGGACGAAGAAAGATTATGCAATATACTCGATATTTAACTTTAGTAATAGCCATTCTTCAGTCTTTAGGAATAGCCATAGGACTTGAAAAAATGCATTCTCCTTCAGGAATTCCCATAGTTCCTAATCCCGGTATTGGGTTTATTATAACTACTGTTTTAACTTTAACAGCAGGAACAATGTTTTTATTATGGTTAGGTGAAAAAATAACTTCCAAAGGAGTGGGAAATGGAGTATCGTTAATTATTATGGCAGGTATACTATCATCTTTACCTGGTGCTCTAATTAATCTTATTACTTTCTTAAAAACAGGCCAAATGGAAATTAATAAGTTTGTTATTTTATGTTTAGTTGTTATTTTTATGATAATATCTGTTATAGTTGTAGAGCTAGCTGAATATAAAGTTCCTATTCGTCAAACTAAAAGGCTTATTTCAAAGACTTTAATGGTTTCTTCAAGTAAAAATTATCTTCCACTAAAGCTAAATCCAGCTAATGTTATTCCCATTATTTTTGCAGCATCTGTTCTTATGTTCCCAGCTACAATAGCAAGATTTATTCAACATCCTTGGGCTGTTAAACTATCTGAGATTTTATCTCCGCAAAATTATTGGTACTACTTAATTTATGCAGCATTGATATTTATTTTTACTTATTATTACACAGCTGTTATTTTTAATCCAAAAGAACTTGCTGAAAATTTAAACAAAATGGGGATGTACATCCCTGGGGTAAGAGCTGGTAAAGAAACTGAAAAATATTTGGCAAAGATTGTTAATAAACTTACTTTTATAGGTGCTGTATTTTTAACGGTTATAGCAATAGTTCCTCTATTAATTACTCAAAAATTAGGAATTCCATTTTATGTTGGAGGAACCGCAGTTTTAATCGTAGTAGGGGTTGGATTGGATTTATTAAGAAGATTAGAAGCCGCTGCTTTAGAATTTTCCTATGAAAGCTTTTTAAAGAAACCTAAACTTATACAAAAATTAAAAAAAATTGGATATAAGTAAGGGGGATTAAATGATAAAAGTAGTATTTTTAGGACCACCGGGAGCAGGAAAAGGGACTCAAGCCAAAATTATATCTCAAAAATATAATATACCTTTAATTGTTCTAGGAGATATTCTTAGGGAAGCTGTTAAAAATCAAACTGAATTAGGAAAAATAGCTAAGAAGTATATGGATAAAGGGGAGCTTGTCCCAGATGAGATAGTCTGCAAAATAATCAAGGAAGCTCTTATAAAAGTAAATGCAAAGGAAAGAGGATTTATATTAGATGGTTTCCCAAGAACTTTAGAGCAAGCTAAAGCTTTGGAAAAAATGCTAAAAGAGCTAGATTTAAGCTTAGATAAAGTTTTATTTTTAGATGTCCCCGATGAAGAACTTATAAAAAGAATGTTAGCAAGGGGAAGAGAAGACGATACAGTGGATATAATAAAAAATAGATTAAAAGTTTATTATGAAAAAACCACTCCAGTTATAAATTATTATGAAGAAAAGGGAATTTTAGAAAAAGTAGATGGATTAGGTGATGTAGATAAAGTAACTTTAAGAATAGAAAAAGCTTTAGGTCTTTAAATAGGAGATTAAAAGTGATGGAAAATATA
>DQVG01000115.1 GCA_015661865.1 Desulfurobacteriaceae bacterium | reverse complement strand
GGATTTATTCTTTTAAAAATGTATTATGGAACCTTATTTGTATTTGATGTAAAGGTTATTAGTTTAATCTTGCTCTATATTTTATACATAATATTTTTTATATTAAGATTTGTAAAAAAAATAAACTCCTACGTTTGGGCTAAATATAATATATTGGCAAGTTTATTTCTTTTAATTTTATTTATATTTGGAAATAGTTTTTTACCGGGAATCCATAGCTTTAAATAATTTAAGGAGAGCAAAATGATAATAGGACTTTTGGGGACATCTCATAAGGTTGCTCCTATAGAAATAAGAGAGAAACTTTCTTTTAAAGAAGAAGAAACTAAAGAATTTCTTTTAAAGCTACTAGATGAAGACTTTATTTTAGAAGCTTTTTTGCTATCAACTTGTAATCGAACTGAGATATATTTTGTAGCAGCTTTTGAAGAATTTGAAAAAATAAAAAAATATTTAAAAGATTATAAAAAGTTAAACTTTGATTTAGAAAAATATATATACACTCATAAAGATTTAGAAGCTATTTTTCATGGATTTAAAGTAGCATCCTCTTTAGACTCTCTAGTAGTTGGAGAACCTCAAATTGTAAGTCAATTTAAAAATGCTTATTTTCTAGCTAAAGAAATAGGAAGTATTGGTCAAATTTTAGATAGATTTTGTCAAAACGCCTTAAAAGTTTCAAAGAAAGTAAGAAGTTTAACAAATATAGCCAAAGGGGAAGTTTCTATTGCTTCGGTTGCAGTAGATTTAGCTAAAAAAATATTTGGATTACTTGAAGATAAAAAAGTAGCTTTAATTGGAGCCGGTGAAATGGCCCAAAATGCAATTAAGCATTTAATTAAGGAGGGAGTAAAGGAAATTTTTATTGTTAATAGAAGTTTAGAAAAAGCTTATCAAATTGCTCAAAGCTTAAAACAAGAATTTGAGGATTTAAAAATTGAAATTTATCCTTTAAATAAGCTTTCAGAAGCTTTGGAAAAAGCAGATGTTGTAATTTCTTCTACTAGCGCTCCATCTTTTATAATAACTTATGAAGATATAAAAAAGATAATAGATAAGAAAAAGGGATACTTATTTTTAATCGATATAGCTCTTCCAAGGGATATCGACCCTAAAGTTCAAGAATTTGAAAATGTATTTGTTTTTTATATAGATGATTTAGAAAAAATAGTTCAGGAAAACTTAAAACAAAGACAATTAGAAGCTTTAAAGGCAGAAGAGATAGTAAAGGAAGAAGCAATTAGATTTTATAAATGGTTAAAGGAATATCAAGTATATCCTATTATAGCTACCTTAAAAGAAAGGGCAGAGAAAATAAGAAGGGAAGAGTTAGAAAGAAAATTAAGAAAACTTAATTTGGATGAAGAAACTGTTAAGGAAATTGATTATATTACTAAAGTTATAGTAAATAAAATTTTACATACTCAAATAACAAATGCAAAGCTTTTAGCTAAAGAAGATAAAGATGGAAAAGTTATAAAACTTTTAAAAAGTTTATTTGATATATCCTAGAAATTTTCAAATAAGGAGGATATTAAAGGGCAAATGTGTTTTATATTTGATATACTTCATAGCCTTATAAAATTTATTGAAATTCTTATAATAATTGCCGTTGTGCTTTCTTGGATACCTCCTCATAATAAACCAGAGTGGGCTTGGAAAATAGAGGATTTAGCTGAATATATTTTAGCTCCTTTTAGAAGATATATTCCTCCTATTGGCCCTATAGATATAACTCCTTTAATCGTTTTGATTTTATTAGAAATTATAGATTCTTTAATTCCAACCTGTATTATGTTTTAATATAAATTTTTTAATATAAATTAAATATAATAAAATAAATTAAGTGCAGTAAAAAGTAACTTTGTTAAAAATATATTTTTTTAAATAGCATAAGAAATTCCTGTATTTTATTAAAATAAAAATCCATTAAAGGTTGAATATGAAAGAAAAAATTATAAATATCAAAGTTATTCCAAAGGCAAAAAAGCAAAAAATAGTACAAGAAGAAAATAGATTAAAAGTATATTTAAAATCACCTCCGGAAGATGGGAAGGCTAACAAAGAGCTTATAAAAGTTTTATCAGAATATTTTAAAACTAACAAAGAAAGAATTCAGATAATTAAAGGCAAATTTTCAAGAAATAAAGTTATAAAAATAAATAGTTAAAAAAATTTTAAGAATTTATACCTATACTTTCAAAGTAATTTTATTTGAGGTTTTAAAATGAAATATTTTGTAGGAATAGATATAGGTTCTACTACAATAAAAACTTGTGTATTAGATCGAAATAAAAATCTTGTTTATCAAAATTATAAAAAGCACGAGGCTCGTCAAATAGATAAGCTTATTGAGGAGTTAAAAGTATTAGAAAACAAATTTGGGAAAAATTTGGTTTTAAGTTTTACGGGTTCAGGAAGCTTTGATATATCCCAAGCTCTAAAAGCTAATTTTCTTCAAGAAGTAAATGCCTTATCTTTAGCTATATCTGATATTTTTAATCAAGAAGTAAAAAGTGTAGTAGAACTTGGAGGACAAGACGCAAAGGTTTTAATTTTTGAAAATGAAAGTGTTTTTTCTTCTATGAATGATAAGTGTGCAGGAGGAACTGGAGCTACTATAGAGAGGATAATAAGAAAGCTTGGATTATCTTTAGAGGAAGTAAAAAATATAAATTTTTTTAAAAGAAAAATATATCCTGTAGCTTCTAAATGTGGGGTTTTTGCCGAAAGTGATATAAATTCCTTACAGAAACTTGGAGTTCCAAAGGAAGATCTTATAGCTTCTTTATTTAATGCTATAGTCTTACAAAATTTAAATATTTTAACCCGAGGAAGAATTTTAAAACCTAAAGTTTTACTTTTAGGAGGTCCGCACTTTTTATTTAAAGCTCTAAGACAAGCTTGGATACATAATCTTTATAAAGTTTGGAAGGAAAAAGGATTTGTCACAAGTTTAGAAGATTGCTATGAGCTAGTTTTATGTCCCGAAAATGCCTACTTGTATCCAGCCTTAGGAAGTGCTCTTTACGCTTTCGAAAATAATTTTGAAGTTACAAATTTTTCTATAGAAAAATTAAAAGCTTTTAAAAAGGAATACTTTGAAAAATTAAAAAAAGATATATCCCAAGAAGGACTAATTTCTCAAAAAGAATTGGAAACCTATAGAAAAATTTATCCAAATTTAAAAGAAAATGAAATAAGAGAAAAAATATATTTAGACTTTAAAGATAAATACTCTCCAAAAGGTAAAGTAAAAGAAAATCTACCAGAAAATATAGAAGTTTTTATAGGAATAGATGGAGGATCAACTTCAAGTAAATTAATTGCTATTGATATAAAAGGAGATGTTGTAGGAAGAGCTTATAAAATTTCCCAAGGAAATCCTTTAGAAGATATTAAATATTTATTTAAAGATTTAAAAGAAGATTTAACTTCAAAAGGAGCTAAAAACATAAAAGTTTTAGGAGTTGCTACTACTGGATATGCTAAGGAAATGCTCAAAGAAGCTATTTGTGCAGACTTATTTTTAGTAGAAACGGTAGCTCACACAAAATCTGCTTTATTTTTCTTTGATAATATTGATGTTATTTGTGATATTGGGGGGCAAGATATAAAAATTATTTTTCTAAAAAATAAAAAAGTTTATGATTTTAAATTAAACACTCAATGTTCTGCGGGAAATGGTTTTTACCTTCAAAGCACTTGTGAAAGATTTGGATATAAGATAGAAGATTATGAAAAGGTTGCTTTTCAGGCAAAAAAAGCTCCAAAATTTAACGTAGGATGTGCAGTTTTTCTTGAACAAGATATTGTTAATTTTCAAAGAATGGGGTGGGAACCTCCAGAGATTTTGGCAGGTTTAGCAAAAGTTTTACCTTTAAATGTTTGGATATATGTAGTTCAGGAACATAACTTAGAAAAATTTGGAAAGCGTTTTCTTCTTCAAGGAGGAACTCAAAGGAATTTAGCTGCGGTTAAAGCTCAGGTAGATTTTATTAAATCCGCTGTAAAAGATGCCCAAGTTTTTGTTCATCCCTTTACTGGGGAAGCTGGAGCCCTTGGAGCTGCCCTTGAAGTTAGAGAAAAATATTTAAAAGAGCCTTTTAAAACTTCTTTTATTGGATTTGAAAATGTTATAAATTTAAAATATGAAATAGAAACTTCTCCTAAAACTATTTGTAATTATTGTCCTAATAAATGTCTAAGAACTTTTATAACCTTTGAAAGAAATAATAAAAAACATCTTTTTATTATAGCCCCTTGTGAAAAAGGAAATGCTCAAGATATTAAAGAGCTAAAAAATATAAATAAGATATATAAAGAAATTGATAAAAAGTATCCAAATTTAGCAAAAGAAGCTTTAAAGTATCTATTTAAAACTTCTAAAATAAAAAATCCAAAGTTAAAAGTTGCTATTCCAAGAGTTTTAAATATGTACTCTTTAGCTCCATTTTTTATAGGATTTTTTGAAAATTTAAATATAGAAGTAGAATTTTCTCCTTTTACAAATGAAAAATTGAAAAATGAGTATTTAGTAGGAGGAACGGTAGATCCGTGCTTTCCAAGTAAAATTTCTTTAGCTCATGTTAAATATTTATTAGAAAATAGTGATGCTTCTATAATATTTTTCCCAAAAATTCAATTTTTACAAACTTTTCTAGAAAGTACTTTAGATACGAAAGCTTGTCCAACAGTTACAGCTACTCCTATGAATGTTTATGCTTCTTTAACCTTAGAAGAAGATGTTTTTAAAAAGAAAGGAAAACTCTTTTTAGACCCCCTTTTAGATTTTAAAAGAAAAGAAGTTTTAGAAGAATTTCTATTTAGTACCTTTAAACGTTTTGGTTATAAAAGAAAACAAATTAAAGAAGCTGTTAATTACGGATTTTTAAAACAAAAAGAATATCTTGATACTATGCAAAAGCTTGGAAAAAAAGTTTTTAACACTTTAAAAAATGAAAAGAAAATAGGAGTTGTTTTACTTTGTAGAAGCTATCATTTGGATCCTGGTATAAATCACCAAATTCCAGAAGAAATTCAAAAAAGAGGTTATCCGATTTTAACAATAGAAAGCTTACCTTTAGAAGAAGCTCCAAGTTTAGATATTCAAGATGTTTGGAAAATGAGCTACAGTGAAAATTCAAATAGAAAAGTTTGGGCTGCTAAATACGTTGCTCATTATCCATTTTTAGCTGCGGTAGATCTATCTTCCTTTAAATGTGGGCATGATTCTCCTATCCTAAGAGTTGTAGAGGAAATTCTTCATAAAAGTAATACCCCTTACTTTGCTTTTCATGAACTTGATGAAAATAAACCTGCAGGTAGTATAAAAATTAGAGTGGAAACTTTAGACTATTTTTTAAAGGAAAGAGAAAGAGAGTTAAAAGAAAATAGTTATGACTTTAACAAAGAAACCTTAGCTGTTTAAAAAAAAATGGATATTTCTTTTCCATGCTAAAATAATAAAAACTTAAAATTAGGAGGAATTATGTTTGAAGGAACATATGTTGCTATAGTTACGCCGTTTAAAAATGGTCAAATAGATGAAGAGGCTTTAAGAAATTTAGTGGATTTTTTAATAGAAAATAAAGTAGAGGGAATTGTTCCTTGTGGAACAACTGGAGAAAGTGCTACTTTATCTTATGATGAACATATTGAAGTTATAAAAATTGTAAAAGATGAAGCTAAAGGTAGATGCCAAATTATTGCCGGGACAGGATCAAACTCTACTAACGAAGCGATTTACTTAACTAAAGAAGCTGAAAGTTTGAAAGTAGATGGAGCTCTACTTATTACTCCTTACTACAACAAGCCAAATCAAGAGGGTCTTTATAGACATTTTATGGCTGTAGCTAAAAATACTAAATTACCTATAGTTTTATACAATGTTCCAAGTAGAACAGGGGTCAATATGAAACCAGAAACCGTAGCTAGGCTTTTTAAAGATTGTGAAAATATAGTAGCAATTAAAGAGGCTTCGGGAGATGTTAATTTAAGTGGAAAAATTTTAGAGTTAACAGATGGAAAAATATCGGTTCTTTCGGGAGATGATGCTTTAACTTTACCTTTAATTTCTGTAGGAGCTAGGGGGGTTATTTCAGTAACCGCAAATATTTTACCTTATGAAGTATCTGAGATGGTAAGATATGCTTTAAATGGAGATATTCAAAAGGCAAGGGAATTGTATTATAAATTATTTAAGATAAATAAAGTTATGTTTATAGATACTAACCCCATTCCTGTAAAAACTGCCCTTTATTATATGGGAAAAGTAAATAAAGAATGGAGATTACCTCTTTGCGAGACTACTTTAGAAAAGGAAGAAATTATAAAAAATACTTTAAAGGAATATGGATTAATTTAAAGGATTATGAGTAAGCTATTAGTTCTTTATAATCCAGATCATATAAATCATTTTTGGCAAAGTCATGTAGAAAGACCTGAAAGGGTAGTTTCTCTTTTAGAAGGCTTGTCATGTGCTCTTAGTAGCTTACATT
>DQVG01000053.1 GCA_015661865.1 Desulfurobacteriaceae bacterium | reverse complement strand
TTAGATTTTGATGAAAATAATAAAACTTTTAAATAAAAGGGAAGGAAATGTTACATGTAACTGTTCGACCTGGAAGAGAAAAAAAAATTAGAGCATGTTATCCTTGGGTTAAGAAAAATGATATTTTAAGTTTTTCTAGAAAACCCAAAAAGGGGGAACTTTGTATAGTTAGAGATTCTAAAGGTAGATTTCTTGCAAAGGGTTATATAAATCCAGATTCTTATATTACCATTCGTTTGTTATCTTTTGATAAAAATGAAGAGATTAACGAAGAATTTTTTATAAAAAGAATTTCTCAAGCTTTAAAGTATCGAGAAAAAGTAGTAAAAGGTATCTATAAAGAAAATACAGCTTTTCGTCTTATTCATTCTGAGGCAGATTATATTCCAGGATTTATATGTGATGTTTATGAAGGTCATGCTGTAGTTCAATTTTGTACATATGGAATTACTCTTTTAAAGGATATGATAATAAATGCTCTTATAAAAGTTTTAAACCCTAAATCTATATATGAAAAATCTACTCCTACGGCTTTGGAGATAGAAGGTTTAGAACCTAAAGAAGGTCAAATTTATGGAGAAACTCCCGAAGTTATTTTTATAAAGGAAAATGGAATTAAGATCCTTACTCAAATAAAGGGTGGTCAAAAAACTGGCTATTTTTTAGATCAAAGAGAAAATAAACTTCTACATGCTACCGAATTTGTTAATGAAGGAGATAGATTTTTAGATGCTTTTTGTCATGTAGGAGGATTTGGCCTACATGCTCTTATTATTGGGAAAGCCAAAGAGGCTATATTTGTAGATTCTTCTGAGCTAGCTTTGGATCTAGCTAAGGAAAATGCAAAAATAAATAATGTTTATGATAAATGCACTTTTATCAAAGGAGATTGCTTTGAAATTTTAAGAAATATGCAAAAAGATGGGGAAGTTTTCGATTCTATAGTTATTGATCCACCAGCTTTTGCCAAAAAGAAAACTTATGTTGAAGGAGCAAAAAGAGGATACAAAGAGCTTTTTTTAAGGGGCTTAAAAATGCTTCCTAAGGGGGGAAGTATATCCGTTTATTCTTGCTCTCATCATGTAAGTCCGTGGATCTTAGAAGAAATTCTTTTATCTGCAGCTCAGGATGCAAGAACTCCCCTTAGAATTCTTTATACGACTTATCAAGCTAAAGATCATCCTTTTGTTCTTCAAATTCCTGAAAGTAGATACTTAAAAGGAATTTTTGCTAAAAGATTTGAGTGGGATGTTGTTCAAGGTTAAAAATCTTTTGATAAAATTAGCCTAGCATATGGGACGGTAGCTCAGTGGGAGAGCGCCACCCCGACAAGGTGGAGGTCGCAGGTTCGAGTCCTGCCCGTCCCACCATTTTGAATTTTTCCTAACTTATTAAACTAACATATGCTTCCCTATATCCTTTTAAAAGTTTGTTTATAATAAATCTAACAACAAGTTATATCTAAAATAAGTTGTTTTAAACTTTTAAAAACAGTAATAAATATATTAATAGTTTGTGATTATAAAAATGTATCAGAAAACAATTTTTGATAATTTAATAGAAATAAATTTTGAAAAAGAAGTTTCAATTGAAGATTTAAGACCTTGGTCTTTTTCAAAATATGATTCTTATTTAACTTGTCCCATTAAATTTTTCTTTCGTTATATCTATAAAATAGATGTAGAGAAAAATAAATTTTTAGCTTTTGGAAGTGGAGTTCATTTGGTAATTGAAAAATTATTAACAAAACCTGTTACTTTAAATGAAAAGATAATTTTAAATTTAGCTAAAGGAATAAAATCTAAAATTGAACCGTTATTTGACATAGATACTTTTGAATCTTATATCCTTTATATATTAAAATTTGTTGAAAAAATAAAAAAAAATTACTCAAAATTTGAAGTAGAAACTAGCTATGCTTGTGATGAAAACTTTTCCTATGTGCCATATGAAAGTAAACACAGCTTTTTAAGAGGGAAAATCGATTTAATCTTAGAACAACCCCTAGAAATTCAAATTGTGGATCATAAGACCACCGGAATATTAAATAATAGGTCCTTAAAAAATATTTTAGGAACTTTAAAAGATAAAAGCTATAAACAACTTTTATGGTATGCAGCTTTAGTATCTTTAAAAAAACCAAGAAGGACTTATACCTTAAGCTTTTTTGTTATTAAAAATGGCAAAATTTTCTTTAGGAAAATTGAAAATTTAGATACACGAAAAACATTTTTTAAAATAAAAAATAGATTACTTAAGATTGAAAGAAAATTAGAAAATAAATCCATTTTTGAAATTATAGACAAAAAAAGTTTTGAAGTATTAAAGCAAAAAAATAAAAAATTATGCTTTTATTGTGATTATATTAAATATTGTAAAAAATTAGAAAAACTTTTGGAGAAAAAATATTGGTAATAAAAGAGCTCCCAGAAGAAGTAAAAGCTTATATATCTGCAGCTCAAGGAACTCCTACTCCCGAGTATGTAATAAAGGAGTTAATAGAAAATTCTATAGATGCCTTTGCTAGTAAAATAGAAGTTGATATAACCTCCCCGTTTTCTTTTAAAGTAAAGGATAATGGAATTGGAATTCCCTATGAGGATTTACCAAAAACCATAAAAAGATTTTATACTTCCAAAGTATATTCTTTAAAAGATGTTAAAGCTTTAAAAAGCTTAGGCTATAGAGGAGAAGCTTTACATTCTATAGCTTTAATATCCAAACTTACGATTAAATCAAAGTATAAAGAAGAAAATATAGGCGGAATTTTAAAAAGTATAGGCGGAAATATTATTTTGCACAAGCCTTTTTCATTTTCCCAAGGAACTTTAGTTTTAGTAGAGGATCTTTATTATAACTTTCCAGCCCGAAGAAAGTCAGTAAAAGAGAAAAAATTTTTTAATTTTGTTAAAAACTTACTTTTTGCTTATTATCTAGCTTATGAAAATATCTCCTTTGTTTTAAAAACAAAGGATAATATTATCTCTTTATTAAACTTACCTTTTGAAGAAAAGTTAAAACTTATTTTTAAAGATAAAAGTTATTCCATTTTAGAAGGGAAATACTTTAAGATAATTTATTCAGATGACAAAATCAAAAATTTTGAAAATATCTTTATATTAAATAAAAGACCTATGGATTTTAAATTTTTCGAGAAAAAATTTTTATCTCCCTTAAATCTTAATTTTAAAACTGTTATAGCTATTTTAAATGTTCCAAATGAATATATCGATATTCACCTAAGTCCTTACAAAGATAAATTTGAATTTACAAGCAAATCTTTTGAAAAATTAATTTTAGAAAATATAAAAGATACCTTTACTCAAAAGATTTATCCTTTTTATTCTAAAGAAAGATTTTTACTTAAGGAAGCAGAAAGTGAAAATATATTTAATTTAAAGCTTTTAGGCTTTTTAGGAGAAGATATTTTAGTAGGTTATACAGACAAATACGTTTATTATTTTGATTTTCATTTAATATTTGAAATTTATAACTCTCAATTTTTAAATTTATCAGAAAAACAAGCTTGTAAATATGCCCTTGTTAAAAAAGGAGATATGGATTTAGATACTTTAAAAGATATTATTTTTGAAATTTTCTCTAGCGGGAAAATAACTTGCCCTCACGGACGTCCTTTATTTGTTAAAGAAAGTATAAATAATATCTTAAAAAAATTAAAAAGAAAAAGGTAATAAAAAAACTTTATTCTCTAAGAAAATCAAATATTTTTTTTATTATTTGATCTCTCCCCTCCCTAGTTTTTGAAGAAGATAAAATTATTTTGTCTTCATCTATATCTAACTCTTTTTTTACTATAGATATTGCTTTATTTTTTTCATTTTTTGATAGTTTATCTACTTTTGTAAGAATAACTTGAAAAGGTATATCTAAACTTTTAAGATAATCTATCATAAGTTTATCCAAAGAAGTAGGAGGATGACGAGAATCTATTAGTACAAATACTCCTTTTAAGTTTTTTCTATTATTTAAGTAACTTTCTATTAAAGTTTCCCAAGTTTTCTTTTCTTTTTTAGAAACCTTAGCAAATCCATACCCAGGTAAATCCACAAGGGCAAATTTATTATCTACTAAATAAAAATTTATCGATCTAGTTTTTCCAGGTTTTTGAGATACATGGGCAAGTTTAAAGTTATTACAAATCATATTAAGTAAAGAGGATTTTCCAACATTTGATCTTCCCACAAATGCTATTTCTTTATAAGAATGCCTTGGAATTTCTTCTTTTTTATACGCTGCTTTTAAAAATTTAACGTTTTTTATTTTCATCATCCACTTCCATTTCTACTTTTTCAATAAGAAAAGCATCTCCTTTAATTTGTTTAACTTGTATAGAATCACATTTTGGACATTTAGGAAACTTAAAATCTTCCTTTTCAAATACAAAATTACAATTTAAACATTTATAAGTAATAGGCTCTTCATTTACAACAATTTCACAATTTTTCAAAATTGGATACTCTTCTTTTATTAAATTAAATGAAAATATAAAAGAATCTATAACAACTCCCGAAAGCTTTCCCCATTTTATATAAACTTTATCTATCTGTTTTGCTTTATGTTTCTGTGCAAGCTCTTTTAATCTTTCTACAAGTCCTAAAGCTAATGAAAATTCATGCATTTTAAATTCCTAAACCCTTATATAATATTTTAACTTTTACAAGATTTAAACAAAAAATATAAAAGTTAAGAGAATAAAAGTAGGAATTAAAAATACTAAAGAATACTTTAATATATATCCAAAAAATGAAGGCATTTCTATGCCTTGCTCTCTTGCAATAGAAGCTACCATAAAGTTAGGTGCATTTCCAATATAAGTAACTGCTCCAAAGAAAACGGCTCCTGCTGAAATAGCTTCTAAATAAATAGGATAGTTTTCTATAAGTTTATGAATTGCTTCCTTTACAGGCAATCCTGGATAAAATTTCCCTAAAGCAGTCATAAGGAAAGTTAAATAAGTTGGAGCATTGTCTAAAAATGCAGATAGGATTCCAGTTGCCCAAAAATAATGATAAGGTGCTTGAAGGATTTCAACAATTGGTCGAGCAGGTCCTTGAGCTCCAGCTTCTAAAATTTTCAAACATGGAATCATAGTTATAAATATTCCAATAAATAAAATTGCAACTTCTTTTATCGGAAACCAAGTAAATTCATTTTCCACTCTAATTCTTTGAGGAGTAAAAGCTAAGGATAAGAATAGCAATACAACTAAAACAATATCTCTTATTAAATTCTGAATAGGATAATGAACTCCTAAAATATTAATCTCACCTAGATGGAGAATACCACTTAGAAGAACAGATAGTAAAACTCCAAGTAAAAGAATAAAATTGAATTTACCTTCAATTGAAAATTTTTCTTTTGAAGTAGGCTTTTTAGAGAGATCCTCTTTTTTGTAAAAATAGTAATCCATTATAAAATAAATTAAAAGTAAAATAGCAATCGCTGTTAACCAAATTGGAAAAAGTTTTAAAGTCCATAGAAAAGGAACTCCTTTTAAAAATCCTAAAAATAAAGGAGGATCTCCTAAGGGAGTTAAAGCTCCCCCAATATTAGCAACTAAAAAAATAAAGAAAACTAATATAAAAGTTTTAACTTTTCTCCATCTATTTGCTCTAATTAAGGGTCTAACAAGAAGCATAGCAGCTCCCGTAGTACCCATAAAAGAAGCCAAAAGAGATCCTATAAGTAATATTCCAGTATTTAAAATGGGAGTTCCAACAAAAGATCCTTTTATATAAATTCCTCCAGCTATGGTATATAAGGATGCTAAAAGGATTATAAAAGGAATATATTCTGATATTAAAACATGCAAAATTTCATGGAAAGCTACTCCTTTATACATAAGTAAAAAGGGAATAGCACAAACTAGAGCCCAAAAAATAGAAATCTTTCCAAAGTTATGATGCCAAAATCGAGGAGCTATTAAGGGTAATATAGCAATTGATAATAACATTCCAACAAATGGAATAACCATCCAAATAGGAATTTGAGCTCCTAAGTGTACAGCTTCATGCATAATTTCCTCCAAACTTTAAGCTTTTTCAAAAATGTTTATAATTTGTGAGCCTAACCTAAAAGTATCTTTTACTTTGTATCTTTTAATATTATCTAAGCTTTTAAAGCCTTTTCCTCCTACTAAAGTAGGAACATCTTCTCCCCCAACTATAACGGGTACAACAATTAAATGAATTTCATCTACTAAATCTTCTTTTATAAATTGCCAGTTTATATTTGCTCCTCCTTCTACCATGAGGGATTTTATATTCATCTCGTAAAGCTTTTCAAGCATATTTTTAAAGTCTACTTTATCTTCTCCACAGATTAAAAACTCAACATTTTTTCTTTTTAACTTTTCTACAAAGTCTTTTTTATTTTCATAAGCTTTTTGAGAGGTTACAATTATGGTTTTTGCTTTTTTAGTATTAAAAATATTTCTTTCTTCTGGGAAATTTAAGGAATTTGTTGGTATAACCCTTATTGGATTTTTACCTTCAACATACCTAACGGTTAAAGAAGGATTGTCTGTCCTTATAGTCTCTGCCCCAACCAAAATAGCATCACAAAGATCCCGAATTTGATGAAGATATTTATTAGCATCCTCATCCATAAGGCTCATTAGCTCCTTACTAGAAACACCTTTTGCTAAAGTTAATTTCCCATCAATAGATACTTCCGAAACAATAATAACTTTTGGTCTCATAATAAAACCTCTTTTATTATTTTTCAATAATACTTTCTTTTACTTTCATTCCAAAATGCCTTCCAGCTTCTTCCACATAAGCTACAACCTTATCTCCTTTCTTTAAGTTTACTACGGAAATAGGTTTACCCTCCGGAGTGGTTAGCCTAATAGTTTCTGCATTCTGTAAAACTGCCGAAATTTCCTTTTCTTTACCATTTTCCAATTTTACCTTTGCTTTTACAAGAAGCATAGGCCTTCTTTCTAGTTTGTTTCTTCCAACATAAACTTTTCTACCTTCTCCTTTATAGTTATAAACCATAACTTCATCTCCAGCCTTGAGCTCGCATAAATACTTTGTTTTATTATTTGGAACTCGAACATACATATGAACAGCTCCTGCATTAACCCTAAAAGGTCTTGAAGCTACATAAGGGTTTTCTTCTGTTTCAGCATGAACTAAAAACATTCCAGAAGAGGAATTTCCAACAAGCATACCTTCTCCAGTTTTTAAAAGAGAGCAAGTATCTACACAGACTCTATCACACATACCTAAGGGGATGATTTCTTCTATAGTTGCTGAGACAAAATTTAATTTTTCAGTTTCGTTTTTTATTACCAAAGATAGTTTTTTTATAAGGTTTATATCTGAGGTTTTTAAAACTATTCCTTTAACACCTTTTTCCAAAATTTTTAAAGCTGTTTTAGCTTCTTCTTCATTTTCAACAAAGGTATAGACACTATCAGCTTGAGCTAAGATATTTTCCAAAGGGATAATAGTCCAATCTGTTGTATCAACTAAAACTTTATATCCTTTTTTAGCTAAATCAGCTGCTAATTCTTCATCGGATTTATTTTTAATAAGAACATATACAAAATTTTGAGGGTCTTTATTATTTATATCTTTTAAAAGATATACTTTCACCTTTGCTAACTTCTCTACTTCTTTCTTAGCTTGCTCATCTTTTACTAAGATACCATCTACTCCAGATTCAATAGCCGTAGTTAAAGCTGCTTTTTCCTTTTTTGGATCTTGAATAAATACATATATTTCTTTTTTCATTAAAAACCTCCAATTTTTTATAAATTTAACTTTATAAGAGCTCTTTAAATGAAAATTTATAACCATAGCAATCATGAAAATTATAATATAATTGCCAAAAAAATTATCTTTTTAAAGGAGAAAAAACTTGAAAGCAGTTTTACAAAGAGTTTTAGAGGCAAAAGTTTTAATAGATTCTGAAGAATTTTCAAAAATAAATAAAGGACTTTTAGTTTTTTTATGTTTAGAAAAGGGAGATGATATTTCCTTATTTAAAAAATTTATAGATAAAATAATAAATTTAAGAATATTTGAAGATTCAGAAGGAAAGATGAATTTATCTGTAAAGGATATTGAAGGAGAAGTTTTAGTTGTATCCCAGTTTACTTTAGCAGCCGATTGTAGAAAGGGCAGAAGGCCTTACTTTGGCCAGGCTATGGAAATTGAAAAGGCAAAAAAATACTTTGATGTTTTTATAAAAATGTTAAAAGAAATGTATAAACCTGAAAAAGTTTTTTGCGGAAAGTTCCAAGCAAATATGCAAATTCATCTTATCAATGACGGTCCGGTTACTATAATCCTAGACAGTAAGGAAATTTGCTAAGTGTTAATAATCGCTTTTTTTATGCTTCTTT
>DQVG01000028.1 GCA_015661865.1 Desulfurobacteriaceae bacterium | reverse complement strand
CCCCAGGCATATTTTGCCCAAACTGCTCCTGTAATTATTCCTATAGTTAAAAATACAAATCCAACTGCAATGGAGTAGTACATTATATTTTCTAGTTGCTCTACACTTGGGAAATATTTTGGTATCCCAGCTTTTTTAATAAACCATAAAATTCCTGTAATAATAGTTGCAATTACTATAGATAAAACTAAACAACTTAGCCAAGCTGAAAGTCTATATATAGATAAAAGGGCCCAAAAAGTTCCAAAGGCTAATGTAAACCACATAATAAACCAATCTAATTTAGTGGTATCTTCCCGTTTTAAAAAGTAAGCAAAAGCAATTCCCGCAGCAACAGCAGCTCCAGCATACCCAACAAAACAGGTTATAACATGAAATAAAAGCCAATTACTTTGTAAGGCTGGTATTAAAGGTTGAACTTCCCCCGTGTAACCTAAAATAGAAGTAGAACTTTCAGCCAAAATTGCTAAAGGTAAAACAAACATTCCAAACATTTTATTTTTATATTTTCTTTCAAAGAAAAGATAAATTAAAACAACCATCCATCCAAATAGCATTAAACTTTCATACATATTTGTAAAAGGCGCATACTTATAAAGCTCTAAAATAGATGTTACCTCGTTTACTTGAGCTTTTTGAAAAGCCCTTACAATAAATCCGGCTCCTTGAATAATCACTCCAATTAAAGCGGAAATAGTTGCGACTTTCCCTACTTTTTCTTTTCTTGTAAAAGCATAAATAACATAAAACAAGGCAGATAAAATGTAAAAACCTAATCCAATATTAAATAAAGTTACAGAATCTAACATCAGCTAACCTCCAAATAAAATAAATTATAAAACCTCTCCTTTTAGGAGGTTAGCCCCCGATTTATATCAGAGGCAGCAAAATTCTTTTTTACACTTTCAAATATTTGAACAAGTTCTTTTTCTAATTTTTCCTTTTCCTTATTTGTTAAACCACCTATAACAAATAAAACTCTATTTTCCCTTTCCTCTTCCTTTTCTAAGCGAATCCAAACTCTATGATGGGAAATGAAAAAGGCAATAATAAGACCAATAATCATTATTGCACTACCAATCCAAACAATATTAGCTCCTGGATCTTTTGAAACTTGCAGACCTGTCCACATAACATTTGGAAATATACCTTCACAAGTTAAGGTTGTATTTTTTCCTACTTTATAAGGAATTCCAGGTAACATAATAAATCCTTTTTTAAGACCATGTACCATATACTGCATAAATATTCTACCTTGGCTATCCCAACCCATAGGAATATAATAGGTATTTAAAACTTTAAAAGCTTGCTGTAAAGCTACAGGAATTCTTTTTACCTGTCCGTTTTGATTTAAAGAAAATAAAAATGCACCTTGTCCATAACTAGCTTGATAAAAGTATATTCCATCATATTCTAAAGGATCATTCACTTTTACTAAATGATTAACTACCTCTTTTCCATCTTCTATAATAGTTATATTAGCAATATAGGCTTTTGGCATTCCATTAGGATAAAATTCGATTTTAAAATCATTACATCTTACATAAAAGGGTAGCTCTATTATCTTATCTGAATAAAATAAAGTTACTAAGTTACTTTGAGTTTTAGGAGCTAAATTCATATATCCTCGATAACCAAAGAGAGCAGAGACTAAAGCTCCAATTAATATTATTAGAATTCCTATATGAACTATATAAACTCCATATCTAGCCCATGGTCTTTTATCTGCAAAAAAATAAATATTTTTTCCTTTTTCTATAATTTCTACTTTATATCCTAATTTGGTTAAAAAACTTTTTATTCTATCTTTTATTTCTTCTAACTTGGAAGAAGTTAAAGTAATTTTGTAAAGTATAGGTAATTTTTTTTCTGCTTCAGATGTAAGCTCCTTTTGGGGATATTTAACAAGTTTATGTATATAAGGTAGCCTTTTTATAGAGCATACAATCAAGTTAATAGCAAATAAAACAATAAGTAAAATATACCACCAGGAATGATATACATCATAAAGATGTAATTTTAGAATAACATTTTTCCAAAATTCTCCGTACTTTTCGTAAACATCAGGTGAAGCTTGTTGCTCAATTACGGTTCCTATAATAGATGTCAAAGCTAATAAAAATAAAAGAAGAACCGCTAACTTTATAGATGAAAAAAAATCATATAATTTATCCCAAATATCATTACTTTGCTTTTTCATTTAATTCCCCCAATTTACTTTTTATAAGAATATCTTCAAAATACTCTTTTTGAATAAGTTCACATTTTCTTTCATTTGCAGCTATTATAATAGGTAGAAAATATTTTACCTTAGTATTTTTAAAAATAACAGAGAAATTAAAAATTTTTTCTTTTAAAAGTAAATTACAAATAAAATTTAATTTTTTTTCAATATCTTTATCATCCTTTATAAGTTCATTTAATACATCATCTAAAGCATCCCGACTAAGTAAAGATTTTTTCTTAGATTTAGATACAGTCTTGCTTTTAGAAAGTTCTTTTTTTATTACTTTAATTAGATCATCTAAAGTAAATTTATTTTTTAACTTGTTTTTAATTTTCTTCTTTTCTACTTTTCTAGAGATGGATGTAGAGATACTAACTTGCTCGTCAGTTTCAGAAATTTTTTCTGGAAAAGATTTTATATAAAGGCTTTTTGATTTTAATTTTAGTAGTATTCCCCCTACCAAAATAATATCGGCAGAGAGCTTTATATCAAATTTCTTATACAATCTTATCATTTCAAGGTAGGCATCTGCAACCTTAACAAGGTCTATATCCCAAGGATCAAAATTTTTCTTTTTAATACTCTCTTTAATAAAATTAATCCAGGAATCTACATCAAACATAATTTACCCGCAAATTTATCCCTTCTAATAAATAAGGGCATAAAACATCTTTTCTGGCTTTACATCCCCCACAAATTTCTTTATATTTGCAAGTTTTACAAACTTTAAAGTAATCTCTGGAAGCATAGAGTTTAGCTTTATTAGAACTTAAAATATCTTTTAAACTAAAATCTTTTAAACTACCTAAACTATCCTGTATAAGAGGGCAGGGATAAACCTCTCCAGTGCTTGTAACATAAACAAAATCTAATACAGCTCTACAACCTGGAAAAACTTTAGAAAAATATTTGGGAACATATTTTGACTTTTCATACATAAACTGAAGCAAAACCCAATATTGAGGAACCGTAGTTGTACAAATTTCCAAACTATCTTTATATTTTTGAGATAATTGATATATTTCAAATAAACTTTCTAAAATCTCCTCCTTTGATAGCTCTCCTTGAGAAAAGTATTTTTTGCCTCTACCTAAAGATATATAATGAAATACTATTACTAATTTTGCTCCTAAATCCTTTGCTAGTTTTACAACTTCCGGAAGATCTTTGTAATTTAATTTGGTTAAACAAGTTGTAACTAAAAGTTTAATTCCAGAAGAAGCAATTAACCTAGCCCCTTCATAAGCCTTATCAAAGCTACCTTCTCCTCTTAATTTATCGTGATTTTCTTTATTTCCATCAAATGCAATGATAACATCATCTACTTCATACTTTTTAAAAGATTTTACTATTTCTGGGGTAAGTAAGCTTCCATTTGTTGGCAAGGAGACATAAAAATTTAGATCTTTTGAAAGTTTTAGAATTTTCCAAAAATCCTTATGTAAAAGAGCTTCCCCTCCAGTTAAGGTTACTTTTTTTTCTTTTATAAAATCCAAATCTAAACTTTTATATTCTCTTAAAACCCTTTCCCAAAACTCATAAGGTAAATCTTTGTCCTTTTGATCTTTGTCGGTATAATGACAATAGATACACTTTAAATTACATTTTTTAGTTATAGATAGTTTTAAATCATACATAATTAGTTCCCCTTAGCATTTATATAACACATAATATCCTCGCCCAAAAAGTCATTATATTTTGCATAAGCTCGAGCTCTACAACCTCCACATTCCTTTTTAAATTCACAATCTTTACAAACTCCTTTAAGCTCTGGCTCCATACCATACTTTTCTTTAAACTCTTTTTTTAACTTTTCTAAAGTTTTTTCATCAACTTCTTCAAAACCATATTTTTCAGGATGATAACCTCGAGCCAATTTTATTGCTTTAAAAAATGGATTATTAATAAGTAAGTTATATAAATCTCCATCTCTAACATTTCCTATTTTCATAGGAACATAAGCGCAAGGCCAAATATCTCCATTAGGAAGAAAATGAAATCTTGTAATTCCAGCCGTACAACCTACAGGTTTTACTCTAGGGTATACATTTATTTTTTTATCTTTATACTCTTTTTTCATTTTCTCTCTTAAAAATATCGTATAGCAAGGATTACAAATAGGTT
>DQVG01000056.1 GCA_015661865.1 Desulfurobacteriaceae bacterium | reverse complement strand
TAATTAAAATAATTTTTATCAAGGAGGACAAAATGAGTGAAAAAGATAATGAAAATAAATATGAAAGCTTAAGTGCCCTTTGGGAGGTAGATTTTTCTAAATATGTAATTCCAAAATTAGCTCCTATTATTTTTATAGTTTTAGTATTTCTTAATATCCTTTATGCTATTTCTCTAGTTGCCCAAGGTGGAATTTATGCTATAGCTGCTTTAATTTACTTACCTATTTCCATAATATTTTCCAGAATAAGTGTTGAGTTAGCTGTAGCAATAGTTAGAGTGGCAAAAAATACTTCTATCTTGGTGGAGTTAAAGAAAAAAGAACTAGAAGAGAAAAAATAATGTGGGAAGTAATTTTATCTATTGCAGGTTTTGATCCCTCAGCAGGCGGAGGGGTTTTAAGAGACTCTTTTGTAATAAGAGATTTTCGTTTTTTCCCTCAGGGGGTTATAACAGCAAATACCGTTCAAAATTCGAAAGGGGTTTTTAAAGTCTATTATCAACCCCCTAGTTTCATAATAGATCAGATAAAGAAACTCCTTTTAGATTTTCCTATTATAGGTATAAAAATCGGGCTTCCTCATAGATCTAAAAGTTTTAATGAACAACTTCTTTCTTTACTAAAAAGTTTTGGGGGTCCAATAGTATTTGATCCAGTTTTAAGACCAACTAAAGGTATTTGTTTTATAAAAAATGTAAAAAATATTCTTCCTTTATTTTATTTAGCAGATATAGTTACCCCTAACTATAAAGAGTTTATAGAAATTTATACATCTCTTTTTGGAAAAATAAAAGATTTAAAGTCCGCTATAAAAAACTTTTGTAGATTTTTTAATACCAATTTGGTAGTAAAAGGGATAAAGAAAAAAAACTATTCTATGGACTTATTATTTGACCTAAATGAAGGTAGGTTTTATATTTTTAAATATAAAAAATTTCCTTTTGAAGTAAGAGGAACTGGCTGTACATATTCTTCAGCTTTAACTTGCTTACTTGCAAAAGGATTTAGTTTGAAAGATAGTGTAAGTTATGCAGGGAAATATGTACAAAAATATGTAAAATACAGACTTCCTTGGGCAAAATCAATTTTATATGCTTGGTGAAAAAATGAAGTTTTTAAAAAAATTTTTAAGTTTAATTTTTATATTTGTTAGCTTTTCGTGGGCAAAAATTTATAAAGTAAAAACAGGGGATTCTTTGTGGACTATTTCTAAAAAATTTCGGGTTCCAATATCTGTTCTTCTTAGGTACAATCCTAAAATAAAAAGAAGAAGAGGATACTATCTTATAAAAGGTGAAAAAATATATATACCAACAAGAAAAAGGAAAAAAAGGCGTATTTTAAAACCTAAAAAAAGTATTTATACAATAAAAACTTTGGAAACGTTAGCTCAAGAAAAGGAAGATACTTTCGAAAAAATACTATATGATGCCCCTAGTTTGATAAGTAAATCTTCTTTAGAGGAGCTAATAAACTCTTATCTTTTAGAAGATGCCTATTTAAGTGAATATATAAGAAGTCCCTTATTAACAAAGGAAGTAGAAAAATGGACTTTAGCTATTTTAAACAATCCTAAGTATCAAGGCAGTTTTCTAAAAATTTTAGCAGAATCTATTGAAGATCTTAAAAATACACCTTATATATTTGGAGGATCTAATCCGAAAAAAGGTTTAGATTGTTCCTCCTTTATTCAATATGTTTATAAAAAATTTGGTATAGAACTTCCCAGAACAGCACGTCTTCAATTTAAAGTTGGTATCCCGGTTAAACGTTCGGATCTAAAAGTAGGAGACTTAGTGTTTTTTAGAACCTATGCTCCTTATGCCTCTCATGTAGGAATTTATATAGGAAATGGCAAATTTATTCATTTTTCTTCTTATTTTAAGGGCCTTGCCATATCTTCCTTAAACAATCCTTATTTTAAAAGAAGATATTTGGGTGCAAGAAGGGTATTAACAAATAAAAAAGTTTTACAAATTTTAGCTAAATTAGAAAAAGAAAATAATCTAGGAGGCTGATATTATGACTTGTTTTGAAAAAATTCTTTATCCAACAGATTTTTCGGAAGCTGCTGAGAAATGTGTTGCTTATATAAAAAGATTAAAGGATGCGGGGACAAAAAAAGTATATATCCTTCATGTTATTAATCCAATTGATATATCTGTTCCTTACTTTTCTGACTTTTCTTTTCCTCCATCTGTAGATTTAATTCCTTTATTTACCGAATTTCCAGAGCTAGAAAGAGAATTTTTACAATCTCTGCTTCAAAAATTAAAAAGTATAGAAGAGGACTTACAAAAAGCGGGATTAGAAACTCAAATAAGCATAGTAATGGGAGAACCCGCTGAGGAAATAGTTAATTTTGCAAAAGATAATAAAGTCTCTTTAATAGTTATTCCGTATAAAGCTAAAAAAGGAATTACAGGTTTTTTCAAAGAAATAGGTTCTACTACTAGAGCTGTTTTAAACTCTGCCCCATGCCCAGTTTTAGTAGTTAGAAAGGCTGTTTTAGAAAAAGAATTTGGTAATAATGAAGGAAAATAAAGTAGTTCTTTCAAATTTTTTAAATGGCAGAGTAAAAATTTATCAATCTCAAAATGCTTTTAAATTTTGTACAGATACTTTTTTGTTTTTTAATTTTATTGCAGAAAATTTGAAAGGATCTGAAAAAGTAATAGAAATAGGTTGTGGAGTGGGTTTAATACCTATTTTATTAAAAAAGAGGTTCCCTAAACTTAAAATTTGGGCTTTTGATATTCAAAAGGATCTAGTAGAGCTAGCAAAAAAAAGTTCTAAATTAAATAATGTAGATATTAACTTTTTTGTAGAAGATGTTAAAAACATAAAAAAACATTTTAAAACGGGTTTTTTTGATGTAGTTATTTGTAATCCTCCTTTTTTAGAAGAGGGGCAAGGCAGCCCACCTAAACTTGAAAAAAAGAGCATAGCTTTTTTTGAAAAAAAAGCTTCTTTATTTGATTTTCTTTATGCGGGTCGTTATCTTTTAAAAGATAAAGGAAATTATTTTTTAATGATATCTACAAAAAGACTATTAAAAGTCTTTAACTTAGCTTCAGAGTTAAACTTAAGACCAAAAGTTTTAAAACCTGTTTATCCAAAGATAAATAAACCTTCCAAGATTTCTTTTTTAATTTTGAAAAAAAATTCCAAAGAAGGTTTTGATATACTACCCCCTATAATTGTTTATAATCAGGATAACACTTATACTTTAGACGTTCAAAAGTATTATCAAGCCGGCTGGTTAAAAGAGGTTTAAAGTGAAAGTAGTTTTAGGAACAAAAAATAAGGGAAAGTTAAATGAATTTAAAAGCTTGATAGAAAATGTAAATAATTTAGATATAAATTTAAAATTAGAATCCTTAGAAAGTTTCAAAGTAGATGAACCGGAGGAAAATGGCTTTTCCTTTTTAGAAAACGCTTATATAAAGGCTAAATTTTACTTTGATCAAATAAAGTTACCTATTTTAAGTGAAGATGCGGGACTAGAAGTTTATATCCCTGAATTTAAAATGTCTTCTTTTTTCCTACCAGGCATATATTCTTCAAGATTTTATGATTATGTCTTTTCAAATTTAGATACCTTTTCTAAAAAATTTAATATTGATAAAACTTTTCTTAAAATTTTTTTAGAAGACATTTCCTTTATGGAAAAAGATAAAAGAAATATAAAAGCTCTTTTATTTTTATTAGAAAAAAAATATAAAAATGATTTGGAAAATTTAAAAATAAAAGCAAGCTTTGTTAGCTATCTATGCTTAGTTACTAACGATAACTTTTTTCTTTTTTCAAAAGGCAAAGTAGATGGATATATTTTAAGTGAAGAAAGGGGAGATAAAGGATTTGGATATGATCCTATATTTTTCTATAAACCTTTTAATAAAACTTTTGCAGAGCTAACTTTAAAAGAGAAAAATAAAGTTTCCCATCGAGCCCGAGCTTTCAAAGTTTTATTAGAAAACATAAAGAGGTTAAAAAATGAGTTTTAAAGATAAAATTAAAACTCCTTTTTTGACGGTAGATGCTTTAATTACCCTGCAAAATAATAAAGGTAAAGTAGAGGGGATTGTCCTTATAGAAAGAAAATACCCACCTTTAGGTTTTGCCTTACCTGGAGGATTTGTAGAGGTTGGAGAAACGGTTGAAGAAGCTGTTATTCGAGAAGCAAAAGAGGAAACCAATTTAGATGTTTTAATAGATTATATGCTTGGGGTATACTCAGATCCAAATAGAGACCCTCGTTTTCATACAGTTAGCGTGGTTTTTAAGTGTCTTGCCCGGGGTATGCCTAAAGGAAAAGATGATGCAAAAAAAGCTTTAGTTTTCCCTTTAGATAAATTGCCTTTGGAAAAGATAGTTTTTGACCATTCTAATATAATTTTAGATATTCTAAAAAAAG
>DQVG01000014.1 GCA_015661865.1 Desulfurobacteriaceae bacterium | reverse complement strand
TATATTAAATATATTAAAAAATATAAATTAAGGAGGTTTTTTATGACAGGAGAAGTTTTACAAAAGGCTATGGATTTAGGAAAAGCTATTGTAGAAAGTGAAGAGTATAAAAAGTTAAAGGAGGCAGAAAGCAAATTATTAAATAATGAAAACACAGTTTTATTATTCCATGATTACAAACAGCTTCAAGCTGAAATCATGTATGGAAATCAAAGTGAAGAAATAAGAAAAAAACTTGAAGAAGTTGAAAAAAAGCTTTTAGATACCGAAGAAGGAAGAGAGTACTTTGAAGCTTTTAGAAACTTTCAAGCTCTTTTAGAAAGTGTAAACTCTATTATCAATCAAATGATAACTACAGGTGGAAATATGGGTTGTAGCGGGCATTGTGGCTCTTGCGGTATGCATGGTTAGACTGGGGAAATTTTCCCCAGTTTTATTTTTTGAAAAATTTTCTATCAAAAAAGATATTTTTCCCACTGATAGATAGAGGAATTCCAAAACCTATTTTTATATTTTCTGGAACAAACTTTCCTTCTATAGCAGCCTTTCCAAAGGAGAACATTATTCTATTATCTACAAAATGATGAGCAGCTATGGATACAGCACTTCCAATAGCTATTCCTAGGTCGCAGGCTGTATAAATACAAGTTCCATTATTATTTCTCATTTCTTCACAGTTTTTATAACCACAAAATCCGCAATTTGGGACTTCTCGAGGAATGTTTTTTGAGCCTATAAATACTACACATAATGAATCTTTTACATTCTTTGCATCTCTTATGAAAAATGGAATATTTTGTTCTTGGCCTATTTTTTCCATTAAATCAGCTACTTTATCTTTTTCATCTTTCAAAAATATCTTTACATAAAGAGCATCGATTCCTTTAGCCTTCGGAGCTGTAATAGCAGCTGAGCACATAAGTTTAGCAATATCTAAAGCTACTTTTTGTACTATTTCCTCTCTTTCCATGCTTTGCCCCATCCCCATTTGAAGCTTTTAAATTATTTTAATTCTAACACAAAAATAACTTTTAATCTTTAATGGGAACATATCATTTATGGGAAATTCTGTTAAAATATGAATTAGTTTATAAAAAATTTGCAAGCTAAACTATAGATCTGTTATGCGAAAGATATGATCTTATAAGCCCACCTGGCGTAAGGCAGTGGGAAAATTTTAAATTTAAACTAAATCAAACTTTGAATATACCCGCAGATAGCGGGAATAAGCAAACCCGCTATACCAATGATCTTAAGGCGGGTATAAAAACTGTAAATAACCTTACTATACCCCTTTGCGTCTTTAGTGCAAGGTAATTCTCTTAACTCCAAAATAATTGAAAATGGGATAATATTATGATTTGGAATTATCTTGAAGTGCTAAGCTTAATAGTTCTTAAAAGTGCTCCCTACCTTCTTATAGGATTGATTCTGGGAGGACTTATCAAAACCTTTTTACCTCGGAGTTTTCTTATTCGTCACCTAGGAAACCATTCTTTGAGCAGTGCTCTTAAAGCTGCTCTTTTTGGCATTCCTCTTCCCCTTTGCAGTTGTGGAGTATTACCCACGGCAGTTTCCTTGTATCGGCAGGGAGCAAGCCTTCCTGCTACCTTCGCTTTTTTGGTAACTACTCCTCAAACTAGTATTGATGCTATATTATTAGCTTATGGTCTTCTTGGAGGTATCTTTGCAATAGCTTATCCTATTTCCGCACTTTTTGGTGCTTTTTTAACCTCTTTAGCCCTGATTATCTTTGTCAAAAATCATTCTAAGTCTTCAAATTCTTCTTTTTCTTGTTCTATATATAACAAAAAAACATCTTATGTTACCTATTTTAGAGAAAAAATTTTTTCTGCTGTAAGATATTCTGTAACAGAACTCTTTGCTGAAATAGCTAAGCCTCTCTTTATAGGATTCTTAGCAGCAGCTATGGTTACTTTAATATTACCCCAAGATCTTGCTGAAAAGCTATCCACCTACGGTCTTACTTATCTTGCTATGTTGATAATAGGACTTCCGGTTTATGTATGTGCCACAGCCTCTATTCCTTTGGGATGTGCCCTTTTAATGAAGGGATTTAGTCCCGGAAGCATTCTAGTATTTCTTATAGCTGGACCTGCAACAAATCTTACTTCACTAAGTGTACTTTCCAAAACCTTTGGAAAAAAGGTCACTGGAATCTACCTTATCTCCCTTTCCCTGACAGCTTTACTTTCAGGAATAGCTTTAGATTACTTGGTGGATGAAATTCATATCCAGGGTTGTGCTCTAAAATCTGAAACCTACAGCTTTTGGCATTACATTTCAGCTGGAATTCTTCTATTAATGTTTTTAGCCCAATTTTTATGGAAAAGCTTTTCGCAATCTAAGGAATCCTGCTCAAGTTGTTGTAATAGAAAAAATAAAAGTTAATTAATGTAAAATTTAATATTTAGATTCCATAATTTTTCTAGGTTACTTTTTTCCAAACAACTAATTTTAACTTTAACCTTCGGAAAAAATTGTTTTATTAACATAATATATTTAAATAAAATAGTTACAAAATCTTTATATTCAATATAACTCCTAAAATAACCAAAATATTCCCAAAAATATTTTTAAACCAAAGCTCGTATATGAGATTAGCTATTCCAAGAAATTATTTTATCTTTGGTTATTGGTGGATTTGTATGTAGTTTTTAAACTTAGAATTTTTAAAAATAAAATTAAAAGATATTCAAAGTTAATTTTTCAAAAACTTTCGTTAATTTTTTCTATTTATTAATTTTAATGTTTTTTATACCTGACTCTTGATAACTTTAAATAGCTTTCTTTTAATACTTGACATAGAAAAATTTCCGATTATATTATTAGTAGATATGTTGGCACCCACCTTGGTCGGCTGCCAACAAGAATAAAAGGAGGGGGTAAAAATGAAATTAAAACCACTTTATGACAGGGTAGTTGTGAAAAAAATAGAATTAGAAACAGCTACACCAGGCGGAATTATTTTGCCAGATTCTGCAAAGGAAGAGTCTCAATTTGCTGAAGTAGTAGCAGTTGGAGAAGGGAAACTTTTAAATAATGGTCAAATTGTTCCTTTAAAAGTAAAAGAAGGACAAAAAGTTTTAATTTCCAAATATGCTGGAAGTGATGTTGAAATAAATGGTGAAGAATATACTATCTTAAAAGAAGAAGATATTTTAGCTATTGTAGAAGATTAATTGAATCCCGTAAATTTCAATTTGCGGGAAAAAAATAAACCTAGGAGGTGGAAAAATGGCAGGAAAAGAAATACTCTTTTCAGATACAGCTAGACAAAAAGTAAAAGCAGGTGTAGATAAATTAGCTAATGCTGTAAAAGTTACTATGGGTCCTGGCGGTAGAAATGTTGTAATTGAAAGAAAATTTGGATCTCCTTTAGTAACTAAAGACGGAGTTACCGTTGCTAAAGAAATTGAACTTAAAGATCCACCAGAAAATATTGGAGCTCAACTTGTAAAAGAAGTAGCTCAAAAAACTGCGGACCAAGCTGGAGATGGTACAACCACAGCTACTGTACTTGCTCAAAGTATCTTTAATGAAGGGTTAAGATTTGTAACCGCAGGATCAAATGCTATTGATTTAAAAAGAGGAGTGGACAAAGCTGTAAAAGAAATTGTAGAAGAGCTCAAAAAAATCGCTAAACCAATCAAAGATAAAAAAGAAATTGAACAGGTTGCAACTATTTCTGCTAACTATGACAGAGAAATTGGAAAAGTAATTGCAGATGCAATGGAAAAAGTTGGAAAAGAAGGTGTTATAACTGTAGAAGAATCTAAAACTATGGATACTACCTTAGAATTTGTTGAAGGTATGCAATTTGATAGGGGATATTTATCTCCATACTTTGTAACAGATCCAGAAAAAATGGAATGTGTGCTTGAAAATCCATATAT
>DQVG01000133.1 GCA_015661865.1 Desulfurobacteriaceae bacterium | reverse complement strand
TAAATTGTTTTTTATTTTTTCTATTTCCAGAATATCAGAGATATCTATTTCCTTTACTTTAAATAAATATCTATTGATAAAACGATTACATAGGTCTTTTAAAATTGGATCTTTGCACTTAAAAGCTTTTTCATATATAAAAGATATTATAGTTGAATCATTAAGTTTTATAAAATCATCTATTTTTTCTTCTTTTATAGTTTTAACAAAATAGTAAGGAAAGTCGGTATTTCCATTTAAAATAAGCTCTTTTGCTCTTTTTATTATTTTTTTTAAAAGAACTTCTAAAGATACATTTTTTGGATGAAAATATACTAGATAATACATTTGATATCTAGCAAAAAGATAATTTTCTAAAGCATAAAAGGCTTTTTTATTCCAAACGAGTTTATTATTTACAACTTCTACTTCTTTTATAAGCTTTTGAGTATCTATTATTCCATAAGGTAACCCTAAATAGTAACTATCTCTATAAAGATAATCAAATCTATCTACATCAGCTTGAGAAGATATTAAAGATATTAGAAACTCTTTTTCATAAACTTTTGAAAAAATTTTGTAAATTATATTTTTTATTTCTCTATCTATGTCAAAGTAAGATAAAAGTCTTAAAGTTATTTTTTCATGAGATAAGCTTAAAATACTTCTTTCTAAAGCATGGGAAAATGGACCATGACCAAGATCATGGAAAAGAGAAGCTAAAAACACAGCTTGTTCTTCCTCTGAAGATATTTTTATTCCTTTTTCTTTTAAAGTAGTAATAAATTTTTTACATAAAAAATACACTCCAAAAGAATGCTCTAAACGTGTATGATTAGCTCCCGGAAAAATAAAAAAGCATAATCCTAATTGTCTTATAAATCTGAGCCTTTGGAATATATAATTATCTATAAGATTTACAAATTCAGGAGAAATAGTTATATAATCTTTATAAACTGGATCTAAAATATACTTTTTTTTCAAAGTTATCTGCCTTTATTTAATTTTCTTTTTCTGTTTGTTTTTCATATTTTATTCTTTTATGATAAACTCCAGATAGTATTTTGAAAAATACCTTTTCTATAAGCCTAATGTCTTTTAAAGATAAACCCGATTGAGAAAGTTGATCATCATCTACTACCTTTTGAATAAGTTTGTGTATAAATTGTTTTAAATTAATATCCACATCATCTTTAATAGCCCTTGTGGCTGCCTCAACCACATCTGCAAGCATTATTATGCCTGCCTCTCTAAACTGAGGTTTTGGCCCAGGATATCTAAAATCTTTTTCATTTACTTGAAGACCCATTCTTTTAGCTTTTTCATAGAAATATTTAATCAAGGAATTTCCATGATGTTGAGCTATACAATCAATAACTTTTTTAGGTAATTTATATTTTTTCCCTAATTTTATACCTTCTGTAACGTGAGATTTAATAATTTCCGCACTTTCTCTAGGGTCTAGAAAGTCGTGGGGATTATATCCATGTTGATTTTCTATAAAATACTCTGGACGTTTTATTTTTCCTATATCATGGTAAATAGCTCCGCACTTTGCAAGAACAGTATTAGCTCCTATAGCTTCAGCAGCGGCTTCAGCTAAAGTAGCTACCATAACTGAATGATTGTAAGTCCCAGGAGCCTTTAATAAAAGTTTTCTAAGTAAAGGATGGTGCAAATTAGATAAGTTCAAATATGTTAAATTTGTTGTGTAATCAAATAAAACTTCAAATAAAGGAATTAATGCATTTACTACTAAAAAGGAATAGAGCCCTCCTAAAAATGCTGCAAACAGGTACTTGTACCAATAAGGCAAAAAAGAAGGATAAAAAGCTAATATTAAAGAAAGAAGTAAAGCTGAAAATCCACAAGCTCCAATCATAGAACTTTTAAAAATAGCAGCTCTTGAAATTAGATCATCTTTAATAAAAGTAGATCTAATAGCACCTATCATAGGTAAAAAGTATAAAATAGGGTTATTAAATAAAAAGGCCGGGATGCCTGCAATTATCCCGTAAATAGCTCCCATTTTTTTTCCGTGAAAAAGAGAGGTTAATAAAATTCCTACAAAGGATGGAACAAATAAATTAGGGATATTAAAATTATTAAAGTAGATTAAGGTATAAGTAAATAATTTTGCAAAAATTACATCTAGAAAAATAAGTATATTTAAAAATAAGATATCCTTTTCTTCTAAATTTATATATATTGGTTTTACTTTTTCAAGAAATTTAAAGGAAAAGTAGATATATATTGGTATAAATATAAATGTTCCTAAGATTTTATAAAAGCTAAAGTTTGGATATATTAAAATTACAGTTATTAAAGTCCAAATAATAACATATATAAAATAAAAAAAAGATTTATTTATTTTTTCCTTCCCACTCTTCATATGCTTTTATTATCTCCTGAACCAACTTGTGCCTTACAACATCTTTTCTACTAAATTGAATAATTGATATACCTTTTATACCCCGTAAAATCTTAATAGCTTCTATTAATCCAGATTCCTCCTTTTTAGGTAAATCTATTTGGGAAATATCACCTGTAACAACAACTTTGGAACCAAAACCTAATCGGGTTAAAAACATTTTCATTTGCTCTCGAGTTGTATTTTGAGCTTCATCTAAGATAATGAAAGCATCATTTAAAGTTCTTCCTCTCATAAAGGCTAGGGGAGCTATTTCTATAATATTTCTATCTAAAAGAGTTTGGACTTTATCTGGATCTAACATTTCAAAAAGAGCATCATATAAAGGTCTTAAATAAGGAGAGATTTTTTCTTCAAGAGTTCCAGGTAAAAATCCAAGTTTTTCTCCAGCTTCAACTGCCGGACGGGTTAAAATAATTCTTGCAACTTTACCTTCTTTTAAGTATTTGACGGCCATGGCTACAGCTAAATAAGTTTTTCCAGTTCCTGCGGGTCCCACTCCAAATGTAATATCATTTTTTTCTATTTCTTCAACATATTTTTGTTGTTGAGAAGTTTTGGGTGAAATAATTCTTCCTCGATAAGTTTTTATTATTTCTTTATATTCTAACTTTTCTTTTATCCCTTCTTTTTGATCAATTTGAGATAAGTATAACCTTATATCTTCTTGAGTAGGTTTTTTCCCGGATTTAAAAAGACTTTCCAAATCTTTAATAAAATTGTAAGCTATTAGCTCTTTATCCTTATCTCCCTCTATTAGAACCTCACTTCCTCGGGTGCCTATTTTTAAATCAAGAATATTTGCAAGTTTTTTTATATTTTCATCCCCCTTTCCAAATAAACAATATAAATCCTCGGGGGAAAGCTCTAAATGAATCTTTATCAATTTTTGCTTTCCCCCTTTTTATTTTTCTAGAATTTCCAAAGCTTTTTGAGCTGAAATTCCTTTGTGAACTATTTCTGAAATGGCTTTAGTTATTTTTATAACATCTTCAGCTTGAAAGACGTTTCTACCAATAGAAACTCCAGCTGCACCTGCTTTCATAGCCCCTTCAACCATTTCTAAAACATCTTTTACGGTTTTCATTTTAGGTCCACCTGCAATTACAACAGGTATTGGACATCCTCGAGTTACCTTTTTAAAGCTTTCTACATCTCCTGTATAAGGAACTTTTACAAGATCGGCTCCAAGCTCGGCCGCTACTCTTGCACAATGTGCTACCACATCGGGATCAAATTGTTTGTCTTTAAGATGTTCTCCCCTTGCATACATCATAGCTATAAGAGGCATTCCCCATTCCAAGCACTTTTCTGCCGTTTTTCCAAAATCTTCTAGCATTTTATCTTCTTTTTTATCTCCCAAGTTTACATGAATAGAAACTCCATCAGCCCCATATTTTATAGCTTCTTCTACAGAGCACACTAAAACTTTAGAGTTTGGAGAGGGAGATAAAGAAGTAGAAGCGCTCATATGAATAACTAAACCAATATCCTTTCCATGTTTGCGATGACCATATCTAACCATACCTTTATGAATAATTATTGCATTAGCTCCTCCTTCGGCAACATCATCTATGGTTTTTTTAATATCTATTAAGCCTTCAATAGGTCCCATAGATACTCCATGATCCATTGGAATAATTACCGTTTTTCCAGTGTTGCGATCAATAATTCTTTCCAAACGAATTTGTTTCCCAATTAACATAGATATTCCTCCTAGGTTAAGATTTTTTATGTGTTTTTTACTATCCCTCCAAACTAATAACTACTTAGATTTCTTTTTATTTTTTCTTTTTGGTTGAGGAACGTCAAAAAGAGAATCTAAATCTAGTTTAGCTTTTTTTATATTATCAAATTTTATATCCACTTCATCATTTCGAGAAACATCAAAAATTTTAACAAAATCTTTTCCTACCTCTAAAATTTCCCCTTTAAAGTTTTTTTGATTTTCTTGAGGTTCAAAAGTTGAAATTTTAACAGTTTTTGAGATATTTCTTTCAAAATCTCTTTTTGTTTTTAAAGGTCTATCTAAACCTGGAGATGATATTTCTAAAATATAGGAAACTGGAATAAAATCCTCTATATCCAATATAGTTCCTAAACGATCGGATACCCATTCACAATCATTTATAGTAACTCCTCCGGTTGGATAATCCATAAAAATTCTCAAAGTCCATCCCCTTTGATCTCGAACAAATTCCATATCTACAAGTTCCAATCCCTTTTCTTTCAAAATAGGAGTAAGAATTTCTTTAACTCTTTCTTTTATTTTTTCTATTTCTTCTGGAAGCATGCAACTCCTCCATATAGGTAAAGTTTTAAATATTAAAATATCTATTTTTTTAAATATTAGTATAACAAACTTCACTTCTTTTTAATAATTTATAAAAAATCTAATAACTTACAAATTTATTTTATAAGATTTTAAAAAGGCCATTATTTAATTTAAAATGAAATTTTAGAAAAATAATTGTTATATTCGTTACTTTTAAAGATCAATACTTGACAAAATAACTTTTTAATAGAAATTTAATTATAGAAATATTAAAGACAAGGAGGAGATAAAAATGTTTTTTGGAGGTTTTTTTAGAGGAGGAAGAGGAGGTAGAAGAGACTCATTTGAGGATTTATTTGGAAATATGTTTAGAGATATGGATAAATTAATGCAAGAAATTATGAGTCAATTTTCCCCTATGTTTAGTGGACTTAAAGATGTATTTGCAGAACCAAAAATGGAAATGTATGAAACTCCAGACGAGCTTGTTATTAGATTAGAAGTTCCAGGTTTAGATCCAAATGATATTGATATAAGCGTTAAGGGTCACTATCTTATTGTTAGAGGTGTTAAAAAATTTAGCGAAGAAGAAAAAAAAGAAAATTTACTATTTTCAGAAACTTTCTATGGAGAATTTCAAAGAATTATTCCTTTACCTTTTGAAACTACAGAAGAGGATATAGAAGCTATTTATGAAAAAGGAGTTTTAGAACTTAGAATTAAAAAGCCTAAATCTTTAGAAAAAAAAGTAAAAATTATTGTTAAATCCCCAGATGAAAAAAAGAAAGATAAAGATGAAAAATAAAGGAAGGGGGGAAACTCCCCCCTTTTTTAATTTAGATCTAAAATTCTTCTTGATATTAAATCTCCCATTTGTGAGCAGCTAACTAATTTGGTCCCCGGGGAATAAATATCTTTGGTTCGATATTCTTTTAGAACTTCCCTTACGGCTTTATCTATTAAAGCTTCTATGTCAGGTCTATTAAAAGTATAATTGAACATCATCCCTACAGAATTTATAGTAGCTATTGGATTTGCAAGATCCTTTCCGGCAATATCAGGAGCTGAACCGTGAACAGGCTCATATAGACCTTTTTCTCCCCCAAGAGAAGCTGAAGGTAACATACCCAAAGATCCTGTTAAAGCTGCAGCTTCATCTGAGATAATATCCCCAAACATATTGGTAGTTAGGATAACATCAAATTGTTTAGGCCATCTTAAAAGTTGCATAGCAGCGTTATCTACATACATATGATTTAGCTCAACATCTGGATAATCTTTAGATACCTGCTCTACAACTTCTCTCCAAAAGGAAGTAGCCTCTAAAACATTAGCTTTATCTACAGAAGTTACCTTTTTATTTCTTTTTCTAGCAGCTTCAAAAGCTACTTTTGCTATTCTTGTAATCTCTTCATCGGTATATTTAAGAGTATTAATACCTACTTTGTTTCCTTTAAGCTCATCTTCAGAGTAATACTCTCTTAAAGGAAAATTTTCTATTTCAAATACTCCTCTTGGTTTTCCAAAATAAATTCCAGAAGTTAGCTCTCTAATTACTAAGATATCAACACCTTTTACAATATCTTCTTTTAAAGTAGAAGCTGAAACAAGCTCATCATAAACTTTGGCAGGTCTTAAGTTTGCAAAGGTTTTTAAAACTTTTCTTAAGGCTAAAAGACCTCTTTCGGGTCTTTTTTCAAAAGGTAAATTATCCCATTTTGGTCCACCTACAGCTCCGAGTAAAGTGGCATCAGCTTCTAAAACTAACTTTTTGGTACTTTCTGGAAACGGAGTTCCATATTTATCTATAGCTTCTCCACCTATGTCTCCATATTCTATTTCAATATCAAGAGAATATTTTTCCTTTATAGCGTTTATAACCTTAATAGCTTGGGGGATTATCTCCTTTCCGATTCCATCACCTGGTAATACAGCTATTTTCATGAGTTTCCTCCTTTCTACTTTTATTTTTAAGTTTTTAAATTTTATATTTAAAAAGTTAAGTTACAAGATAAAATAATTTAAAATAGTTAAGAATGATTTTTATAAAAATAATTTTTAAATTATATACTAGCTAAAGTTGATAAAACTATCCTTAAAGTAAAAGGATATAAAATTAGGTAATTAAAATGAATATCTTAAAAGAAAAGGAAAAACTAAATAAACTTCTTGATATTTTAAAAGATTTTTCTCAAAAAGATATTGAAAAATTGGAAAAATTAGATCGTCAATATAGGGCTTTGGAAAAGCTTTATAAAAATTTAAAAGATGAAAAATTATTTTTTAAATTAGTATTAATAAATGCCCTAATGTCCTATCAACTTCAAATGAAAGGGGAAGACTACTGGGAAATTTTTTCCAAGTTTTTTTCAGAAAATCAAAATATAAATGATTTTGAAAGATTTATAACTCTTTATAACAAAAGATTTTTAAATGCTAAGATAAAGAGGCTAAAAAAAGTTATTTCCTGTGTTGAAAAGTTATTTAATTTCTATTGCATAAAACATTTTGAAGAAAATTTATATCTTCTTGTTAAAAATTTATCTATTTGTTTATCTCAAAAAGAAGATGCAAAAACTATAGTTTTCGCAGCGAAAATGTTTATGTATGCTTATAAAATTGTTTATAACAAAAAACCCAAAGGATTAGAAAATATATTTATTCCCTTGGATGTTCGGCTTTTAAAAATTAGTAAAAATAAAGACTTTTGGCTCAATCTATTTAAAAATACAAACTTTTCTCCTATAGAGCTAGATGTTTTACTATGGGTA
Source organism: Desulfurobacteriaceae bacterium (assembly GCA_015661865.1). GTDB lineage: Bacteria > Aquificota > Aquificia > Desulfurobacteriales > DQVG01 > DQVG01. Next base: position 4,081 of record DQVG01000133.1, on the reverse strand, counting down.
CCTCAAAATTTAGATAAAAAAACTTTAAATAGTTTAGATGAAAATTTAAGGAAAAAGATAAAAAGGTTTATGACCTTTTTAAACGCTATAAAATAATATAAAATGTTATAATTTGCCTTACAAAACTCACCCAACCGGACTGGAAAGGGGGTGCCCAAATTAAGGGTTCCTTTCCAGGAAGAAGGTTGGGGAGGCTAAACCAAAAAAGGAGGAGAATTTAAAATGGAAGAAAGAAAGGAAGTAGAACAAAACTTACAAAATCAAGACCAAGCTCAATCTCAACCTCAAGAAGTTCCAAAAAAACCAAGAATAACTATGAAAGAGTTACTTGAAGCTGGGGTTCATTTTGGTCATCCAAAAGATAAATGGAACCCTAAAATGAAAAAGTTTATTTTTACAACAAGAAATGGAATTCATATTATTGATCTTCAAAAAACCATTGAATACTTTAACAAAGCTTACGACTTTATTGTTGATCTTGTAGCAAACGGAGGAACAGTTCTTTTTGTTGGAACTAAAAAGCAAGCTCAAGATATTATAAAAGAAGAAGCTACTAGATGTGGAATGCCCTATGTTGCTAAAAGATGGTTAGGGGGGACCTTAACAAACTTTCAAACTATAAGAAAATCTATATTTAAATTAAAAGTTCTTAAGAAAATGGAAGAAGAAGGAATATTAGATAAGTTTCCTAAAAAAGAAGCTTCCCGTATGAGAAAAAAACTTGCTAAGCTTCAGGAAATTTTAGGTGGAATTGAAGATATGAAAAAATTACCTGATGCTATATTTATCGTTGATATTGTAAGAGAAGAAATTGCTGTAAGGGAAGCTAATAAAAAGGGTATTCCTATTGTAGCAATGGTAGATACTAATGCAGATCCTGAACTCGTAGACTTACCAATTCCTGCAAACGATGATGCTATTAGAGCTATAAAATTAATTACTTCTAGATTAGCCGAAGCCGTTTTAGAAGGAAAAAGGATCCGTGAACAAAAAGAGCTAGCTCAAAAGGAAGAAATGGAAGCTTAAAGTAAAGGAGGCTAGAAAAATGGCTGTAGATATGAAATTAATAAAAAAATTAAGAGAAATAACCGGAGCAGGTATAGTAGATTGTAAAAAAGCTTTAGAAGAAGCTCAAGGAGATATAGATAAAGCAGTTGAAATTTTAAGAAAAAAAGGAATAGCTAAAGCTGAGAAAAAAGCATCTAGAGAAACAAAGGAAGGTTTAGTTACAGATTTTGTAAGTGAAGATAGAAAAACGGGAGTTTTAGTAGAAGTAAATTGTGAAACAGATTTTGTAGCTAGAAATGATTTATTCAAAGAGCTAACTAAAAAATTAGCTGAATTTATAGCAAAAAATGAAGAATTTAAAAATGTTGGTATAGGAGATGTGGAAAAGTTAAAAGCTGCTAATATAGAAAATGGAAAAACTGTAGAAGAATTTGTAAAGGAATATATCGCTAAAATAGGGGAAAATATCCAAATCAAAAGATTTGCTAGATTTGATTCTCAAAGTGAAAATGAAAGATTCTTTAGCTATATTCATCCTCCTGGGAAAATAGGAGTTCTTCTTGGAATAGAAGTGGATGAAGATGCTCTTGAAAATGAAGAAGTAAAAAATTTAATAAAGGACTTAACCTTACAAATAGCGGCTATGAGACCTCAATATCTAACACCTGAGGAAATACCCGAAGAAGTTTTAGATAAAGAAAGAGAAATAATTGCAGAAGAAGTTAAAAGACAAGGTAAGCCAGATCATATTATTCCAAAGATTGTTGAAGGAAAGCTTTCAAAATTTTATGAAGAAGTTTGTCTTTTAAAACAACCTTATATTAGAGATGATAAGGTTAAAGTAGAAAAGCTTATAAAAGAAGTAAGTAAAAAAGTAGGAAAAGATATTAAAGTAACTAGATTTGTAAGATTTGAAGTTGGAATGTAAATACTTTCCCCCACTTTAAAAAGTGGGGGAAGTTTTAAAATTTTCAAAAGGAGTTTTTAATTTTATTTCAAAATAAGATTTTTCAAAATATCCTTTTAATATATAAACACCTTTTCCTAGAGGATCTAAAGATTTTAAATCACCCTTAAATAACTTATATGTTTTGCCTTTACCATCACAAGATTTATCTACAAATTTATAAACATAATTATTTTTAGAGTAATATCTGATACATATTTTATTTTCTGTTAAAGAAAAGGGAAGGTTTTCTAAAGAGTATTTTATATATAAACAGCCATTTTTAAAAAACTTAAAGGGTGAAAAAACGTTTTTAGAATTGTAAAAAAACTCACTTCTAATTGTAAGTAAAAAGGAAGTTAATTTTATTTTCTGAAAAAATTTTTTACTTTTTATGCTCAAAGATTTAGTGTGAGAAGTTAATATATAATTTGTATAAAAGAAAAAGAAAATAAATAAAAAGATAAATATATTATCATTTAACATTAAGTAACTCCAGTAACTACTTTAAAAGGATTATTTTATGCTTTATAAAAATTTAAAAAAATTAGCATCTATTTTACAAAATTTTCTTGGAAGTTATATAAAAAAAGTTTACAAAATTCCTTCGGGATTAGCATTTCAAATAAAGGAAAATTCATTTTTAGTTTTTTTATATAATCCGCCAGGATTATATTTACTTGAAAGAAAAGATATTCCTATTTTAGAAGAAATAAATTTACCAATTTTAGAAACAAAAATTATTGATTTAAAATTAAAAAAAGATGACAAAATATTAGCATTAAAGCTATTAGATCCTAAAACAAATTCTATTTATTATTTAATTTTTGAAATAACTGGAAGGAATAGTAATGTAATTTTATTAAATTCTCAAAAAAAAGTTATTTATATTTTTAGACCTTTTAAAAGCCAAGTTAGAAATATTGAAGTAGGAAAAAGCTATAAATTTCCCCCTATTTTTATAGATGTAAGCAAAGAAAACTTGCCCTTTTCCTATGAAGAAGAAAAAAATAAGGCAAAACAAGCTATAAAAAAACAAGTTTTAAATGCATTTAATCAAAAAATATTAAATTTAAAAAATAAAATAAAAACTTTAGAAGAAAAAATAGAAAAGTTAGAAGTTAGTGAACCCCCAGAAAAATACTTAAATTTAGCTAATCTTATAAAAGCTAATTTGTATAAATACAATTCAGATGAGCACTATGAAAAAATAGAAGTTATAGACTATAACAACAATAAACAAATTAAAATTTCTTTAGATCCTAAATATACTTTAAAGCAAAATTTAAATAACCTATATAAAAAATATAAAAAATTAAAAAGGAAACTTGAAAACCTAAAAAATATAAAAATAACTTTAGAAGATAAAAAAAAGCAAATTCAAAATCTAATATTTTATTTGGAAAAACAAAGAGAAATTAATTTATTTGATGAAAAACTTTTAAAACTTCTTTTTCAAAAGAAAGAAAAAAAAGAAAAAGACAGTCTTGAAGAAAATGTATATATTATCCAATCTCCTTCCAAGAAGTTAATTTTTATAGGAAAAAATGAAAAGGGAAATCAAAAAATATTAAAAGAACTAGGGAACAAACAAGATATTTGGTTTCATACAAAGGATTACCCGGGAAGTCATATAATTTTAAAACTTGATAAAAATTACGATAATCTTGAAGAGGCTTATAAGGAAAATCAGGAAGATTTCCTTTATGCAGCTAAGTTAGCCAAAGTATTTTCTAAATTATATAAAAATCTTTCTTTTGAAGAAAAAGTAAAAAATTTACAAAAACTTCTTGAGGATAAAAAGAAAGTTGAAGTTGACTTTACATTTTTAAAAAATGTAAGAAAGATAAAAGGAACTACTTCCAAAGTAACATATAAAAATTATAAAACTTTATTGGTATGAACTTAAAAATATTTTAAAAATAGGGGTAAAATTAGCCTAATGTAGATCTTGAAAAAGAGAAAATCTTATCTATTTTATTTTTGTAGAATTAAAAAATTTAGATTTTGATGAAAATAATAAAACTTTTAAATAAAAGGGAAGGAAATGTTACATGTAACTGTTCGACCTGGAAGAGAAAAGAAAATTAGAGCATGTTATCCTTGGGTTAAGAAAAATGATATTTT
>DQVG01000051.1 GCA_015661865.1 Desulfurobacteriaceae bacterium | reverse complement strand
TTTTTTAGTCTTTCTTTTTTCATATTATAAAAAAGTTTAAATTCTTCTATATTATCAGATGGAACAAAAGATAAAAGCTCCTGAGCTAAACAAATGGCGGCCATATGCTCTGCCACTACTGAAGCTGCCGGAAGAACGCAAACATCCGAGCGCTCATAAACAGCTTTTTGGGCTTCTTTAGTTAAAATATCAACGCTATCTAAGGGTTTTAGCAAAGTGGGAATAGGTTTTATTACGGCTCTAAAAGTAAGATTTTCTCCAGTTGTTATTCCCCCTTCTAGGCCCCCACTATAGTTTGTTTTTCTATAAAATCCTTCTTGATGGTCATAATAAATGGAATCCATAGCTTGAGAACCAGGTAAAAAAGCAAAATCTTTTCCTAATCCAATCTCAAATCCTTTAAAAGCTTGAATGCTCATAATATGATAAGCTAGTTTTGCATTTAAACGCTCTTTCCACTGAATATGAGAGCCAAGGCCAATAGGAAGATTTGAAATAACTACCTCAAAATATCCCCCTATGGTTTCTCCATTTTCTTTTAAGGTATCAATATAAGCTTTATATAAATTTTCTATATCCTTCAAAAATATAGGCAAACGAAATTCACTTTTTTCAGCTTCCAAGTGCTTTTTTTCAGGAGGTATTTTTTCAAATTTTTCGATAAATTCTTTTAAAGATAAATTAAAAGTATTTTGAATATATTTTTCCAAAGTCTTTCTATCAATTTTTTTAAATAATTTTTTTACATTTTCATATTTTGAGTTTATATCTTTACCATTTAGAAGAGCTTTTAAAATTTTTAAAATATTAAGCTCTCCTATTTGCAAAACATAAGAGTATATATTTATTTCAACTTCTTTTAAAAATAACTTACATATACTTCCCCCCAAAACCCTTCCAGCTGTCTCTCGAGCTGAGGCTCTTTCTAAAATATTTCTAATATCTTTTTGATTGTACTTTAAAGCTCCTACTAAGTCTGCGTGGCCGGGTCGAGGGCGAGTTACTCTTTTATCGTTTGGAACCTTACAAAAAGGTGACATTACATCTTTCCAATTTTCAAAGTCCTTGTTCCAAACAGCCATTAAAATAGGTCCAGGCAAAGTTTTCCCTTCTCTTACCCCGGCTAAAAACTCAACTTTATCTTTTTCTATTTTTTGGCGCCCTCCTCTTCCATACCCTCTTTGACGGCGTCTTAATTCATTATTAATAAAATCTTTGTCTACTTTTAAATTTGCAGGAATACCTTGCAAAAAAGCAAAAACTCCCTTTCCATGAGATTCCCCAGCGGTTAGAAATATAAGCATTTTTACTTATCTCCTTTTCCTTCTATTTTCTCTTCAACTTCTTCTTTTTTTGGTTTTAACTGGGGAAATAGAATGACTTCTCTTATAGAATCATTATCTGTTAAAAGCATTACCAATCTATCAATTCCAATACCTTCCCCCGCCGTTGGAGGCATACCATATTCTAAAGCTCTAATAAAGTCTTCGTCATACTCTACAACTTCATCTTCCCCACTTTGTTTAGCTTTAAGTTGTTCTAAAAATCTTTCTTTTTGATCTAAAGGATCATTAAGCTCAGAGTAAGCATTTGCAATTTCTTTTCCTCCAATGAAAAGCTCAAATCTTTCTACAAGTCTATTGTCTTTTCTATGAACCTTAGCTAAGGGAGATAGCTCCTTGGGAAAGTCTATAACAAAAGTAGGATTTATTAAAGTAGGTTCTACTAAATTTTCAAAAAGCTCTTTTAAAAGTTTTGCTTTATTCCAAGATTTATGTTTAGCTAAGTTTTTATACTTATCTTTCAGCTTTTCACATATTTCATGTAAAAGATTTTCATTTTCCAAAAGCTCATCTTCCCTTACTTTTATTCCTTCTTTTTCCAAAGCATCTTTTAATGCCTTTAAAAAGGTTACTCTTTTAAAAGGAGGAGTAAAATCAATTTCTTTACCTTTATATTTTATCTTTCTTACCCCTTTTCCTTTGATATTATCCAAAATATACTCAAAAAGTCTTTCTGTTAATTTCATAAGATCATTATAATCTGCATAGGCCCAATAAAACTCTAACATAGTAAATTCAGGATTATGAGTAGTATCTATTCCTTCATTTCTAAAGTTTTTGCCTAGTTCATAAACTTTTTCAAATCCTCCTACTATTAATCTTTTTAAATAAAGCTCAGGAGCTATTCTTAAATAAACATTAATATCTAAAGCATTATAATAAGTTATAAAAGGTCTAGCTGCAGCTCCTGAGGCTATAGGTTGTAAAACCGGAGTTTCTACTTCTAAAAATCCTTCTTTATCTAAAAATTCTCGAATTAACTTTATAGTTTTAGTTCTTATCCGAAAAATTTCTCTAACATGTGGATTTACAATTAAATCCAAATATCTTTGACGATACCTTTTTTCTACATCCTTTAAACCATGCCATTTTTCCGGAAGAGGTCTTAAGGACTTTGTAAGAAGTTTTAAATTCTTTACATGAATCGTAAGCTCTCCAGTTTTCGTTCTAAAAAGCTGACCTTCTACTCCAACAATATCTCCTATATCTATAAGTTTTTTAAATATATTTTTATAAAAATCATCTCCAACATCTTTTATATTTAAAAAACATTGAATTTTCCCAGTTTCATCTTGAATATGAAAAAAGGCAGACTTTCCCATAATCCGCATAGATAAAATTCTTCCAGCTATTTTTACATTTTCATCATAAACTTTTCCAGCTTCTTTTTCATCTTTTTGAGGATATTTTTTCAAAATATCTTTTACAAAATGAGTTTTTTCAAATTTATATTCATAGGGATTGATATTTAACTTTTTTAATTTTTCCAGCTTTTCTAATCTTTGTTTATAAATTTTTTCTTCCAAAGTAGTCCCCCTTTTTAAATTTTTAATAACTAATTATAATCTAAGCTGAAGATTCTATGATTTTCTTAGATTAAATAAATTTATTGAGATTCTTACTTTAAAAAATTCATCTACATATATACTTTAAAAAAACTTTAGGTTTTAAATATATGTATATTTTAAAAGTAGCTCTTTCTAACTTTATTCACATAGCAAAATAAAAAGTAATAATGTTTTAAATGCTTTATTTTTGGGCACTTATAATACGCAGCCCAACTTGTTTGGAGAAAAAATTTTAAGTATAATTACGTCATTTAAATTATTGCATATTGTTTTTTAGTACCTATAATTAAAATGAACATAGTTTACAAAGGAGGTAATCAAGGTGGTTATCTCTAGTTTAAGTGTAAGTGAAGGTAAATATAAAAGGGATATTGTTATAACTTTCGCAAGTGAAAAATATAAAGTTTTAATCGATGCTACTGCAACTGAACATGAAAGCACTACTCACTCTTTTCACAAGCATGTTAAAATTAAAGTATGGTTAGATAAAATGTATATTGAAAATACTTTTACTGATGTAAATATTTATCTTTTTAATAAGCTTCTAGAGAAAAAAGAAGAATTAAAAAAACATTTACCTAAAATAGCTAAAATAGTTATAGATGAGCTAAGGAAAAATTATAGCGTATCTCTAGAAGAGTTTTATTATTTTATTATTAACTTACTAGAAAAATTAATAGAAGAAAAAGATTATAAAAATATTATTTTTAACTTTGAAAATAATGTTCAAAAAAGATTTTAATTTGGATTTTAAAATGACTAATTTAAAAAGTTTATATGAAACTAAACCTATTGTTTCAATAAACGAAAATTATGAGATTGAAGATTTTAATTTGGTAGCCCGAAATTTATTTCCTAAGATAAAAAAAGGAGAAAAATGTTATAAAGTTTTTTTTAATAAAAATTTACCTTGTCCTTTTAAAGATAAGTATGAAGAATGTCCTTTAAAAAATTTGACAGAGAAAAAAAATGATATATTTATAAAACTTTTTAATAATAACTTTTATTTAGTTGAGTCTATAAAAGAAAATAAAAGTAAGGTAAATGTTTTATTTCTTACAAATATAGAAAAAATTATTAATAAATTTAAGTTTGGAGATCCATTATTATTTAAAAAGTTTGTAGAAAAGCTATCCAAAAAACTTTCGGAAAATGAGCATGTATATATTTCATATATCAAAATAGAAAACTTTCAAGATATAGCTTCTACAAAAGGGCTTGAAGCTTCTCTTTGGTCCTCTTACACTTTTAGAAATCTTCTTAGTTATTTTTCTAAAAAATTTAATATTGAATTTTTTAGTTTATCCGACCATGAATATCTTACATTTTTTAATATCAAAAAGAACGTTAATCCAATTCTTTTGGAACATGAAATTTTAAGAGAGCTTTTAATATTTGAAAAAAAAGCTTTAGAAAAAAATATTTTAGTATCTACATTACTTTTGACTACAAAGATTGCCAAATCTAATATTAACTTAGTTAAAGATGGAATACTAGAAGCTTTTTTATCCTTAAGAAATAGTGAAATTGTGGAAAAATTTGTTCAAGAAAGAAAAGGTAAGCAAATTTTAAAGTTAGATCCCATTAAATTAAAAGAATATATAGAAGAAAAAAGAAAAAAAATAGATATACTTGAAAGAGCTATTAAAAATAAATCTGTTATTCCATATTTCCAACCTATAGTTAGTACAAGGGATAAGAAAATAAAATATTTAGAAGTTCTAATGAGAATAAAAGATAAAGATAAGATTTACTCAGCAGGATATTTCATTGAAGAACTTCTTTTACATAACTTTATTGATTTAGATATTATTCTTTTGGAAAAATTAAAAGAGTATAAAAGTCAGATTTTAAGTTTAAATATTCCTCTTAATATAAATCTTTCTCATAAACAGCTTGCAAACTTTAACTATAGAAAAGCTTTATGGGAATTTATAAACTTTTTTAAAAAAGAAAATCCAAATTTTACTATTAATTTAGAAATAACTGAACAAATTCTTTTTAGAAATTACAAATTTATATCTTTATTAAAAAAAGAATTTGAAAACTTAAAGTTTGCAATAGATGATTTTGGAGCTGGATACTCTTCCTTATCCTTGGTAGCTGATTTAGCAAAGGAAAATTTAATAAGTATGTTAAAAATTGATGGGAGTTTAGTAAAAAATGTAAAAAATAATCCTACTTTAAAAAGCATATTAAAAGCTATTAGCATCTTTTCTCAAGAATTAAATTTAGAATGTGTAGCTGAATTTATAGAAAATGAAATTCTTGAACTTATTGTTGATACCTTAGGGATAAAGTTAGGACAAGGATATTACTATTCTCCTCCAAAGCCTTTAGAAGATATACTTTGCGAAATTAAAAGTCACAAAAAATAGTTACATCAACTTCTTATATGAAAGCTACAAATTTTAGAAAATTTATTTTCGCTTGATTTTTATAAAAACTTTCTGTCTTACTTTAATTTAGGGCTATGTTATAATTGGATTTAACTCGGTATGTTATCTATTTTTTTAATTTCCTAAAAACTTTTATAAAGTAAATTGAGGAATATTATGATAAAAAAAATACTTATTGCAAATCGTGGAGAAATTGCCATAAGAATAATAAGAACATGTAAAGAGCTAGGTATTAAAACTGTAGCTGTTTATTCTACGGCAGATAAAAATTCTCTGCATGTGGAGCTTGCAGATGAAGCTTATTGTATAGGAGGTCCTCATCCTCAAGAAAGTTATTTAAATATTCCGGCTATTTTATCTGCAGCTGAAATTTCAAATGCAGATGCTATTCATCCCGGATATGGATTTTTAGCGGAAAATGCGTCCTTTGCTGAAATTGTTGAGGCTTGTGGATATATATTTATCGGTCCATCTTATAAAGCTATTGATTTAATGGGAAATAAGGTAAATGCAAGAAAACTTGCAAAATCTTTAAAAATTCCTGTAGTACCTGGATATGAAAATGTTAAAAGCTTATCAGAAGCTAAAGAGGTTGCAAGAAAAATAGGTTATCCAATTCTTATAAAAGCGGCTTGTGGAGGAGGGGGAAGAGGAATTAAAGTTGTTTATAAAGAGGAAGATTTAGAAAAAACCTTAAATTTAGCTATAAAAGAGGCTGAAAGCTCTTTTGGAAGTCCTCAAATTTTTATTGAAAAGTTTATTGAAAATCCTAAGCATATTGAAGTTCAAATTTTAGGTGACATGCATGGCAATGTAGTGGCTCTTGGGGAAAGGGAATGCTCTTTACAAAGAAGACATCAAAAACTTTTAGAAGAAGCCCCATCTCCGTTTGTAGATGATACTTTAAGGGAAAATTTATATTTTTATGCAAAGAAATTAGCCGAAAAAATAAATTATCATACTCTGGGAACTGTAGAGTTTATCGTAGACAAAAATAAAAATCCTTACTTTATAGAAATGAATACTCGGGTTCAAGTTGAACATCCGGTCACAGAAATGGTAATAGAAGAAGATCTTATTGCTTGGCAAATTTTAACTGCAGTTGGCGAAAAGATTTTTAAAGATGATAAATATCCAAAAAATCATGCTATAGAATTTAGAATTAATGCCGAAGATCCTTATAAAAATTTTATGCCCTCTATTGGTAAAATAGAAAAGCTTCATTTACCGGCAGGTTATAATGTAAGAGTGGACACCCACATATATCAAGGTTATGTTATTCCACCTTATTATGACTCTTTACTAGCAAAAATTATTGTAAAAGGAAAAGATAGAAAAGAAGCTTTAAAAAGAGGACTTAGAGCTTTACAGGAGCTAAAAATTGAAAATATAAAAACTACAAAAGACCTTTTTTTAAAGCTTTATAACTTTAAAGAATTTTTAGATGGAAGCTATCATACAAAAAGCTTGGAAAAAGAGCTTTCCAACATTTTAAAATGTTAAAATTCCATTTGTAAAAAGAAAAAAGGAGGTAAAGCATGGAACTTTGGGCTAAAATAGATGGAGAAATAAAAAAGTTTCAAGGATCTTTTAAAAAGGTTATGCAAGATCTGGTAAAAGAAGGAGAAGGAAAAGAGACAAAGTTAATGTCCTTTCATGCCGAGCAAAAAGTAAGAAGAAGATTTAAAAGAGAGCTAAGAGCCCACAATAAAAATTTACTAGAAACTGCAAAGCATTTATCTAAAGTATTAAAAGATTAATATTTAGGATTTAAATAAATGCCAACTCGAGAAGATATTGTTCAATATGTTAAATGGGGGGCTCCAGGGGCCTCCGAACTTTTATTGGCATTATTAGCTATTTTTATTCCTTTTGCTCTTGTAATAGGGTATTTTTATGTAAAGGAAAGATTAAGAGAAATAAAAAGAAAAGAATTATTTTTTAGTTATGCTCAAAAAAAGGGACTAACAAAAGAAGAAGTAGAGATTATTTGGAAGTACTCCCAAATCTTAGGTTTAGATCCTTATCTTGTTATTGATTATAAAATTCCTTTTGAAAAAGTAATGGACTACTATCTTGAACATGACCCAAATGCTGATCCAGAATTAGTTACTCGCCTAAGAAATAAATTAGGTTTGACCACTCTGCCTCCATATGTCCCTTTATCAACTACAAAGGATATTGAACTTTATCAAACTGGGGAGTTATATTTTGATGATATATCAGATACAATTTCGGTAGGATTAATAGATAAAGATGAGTTTTATATGTATTGGGCCACCGATACAAAGCACCCTAGGTTAAAACCTGGAGAAAAGGTAAATATAAAGTTTTTGAGGAAAAAAGATGGATATTATTATCTAAAAAATTTAGAAATAAAAGATGTTATCAATGAAGGATTTCGTTTAGTTTTAAAAATTCCTCATACCCGAAAATTTGAAAGAGTTCAGTTTAGAGAATATATAAGAGTAGAGGTAGAGCTAAATTGCAAAATTTCTGAACCTGTAAAAGAAGATGAAAAGGGAAATTTACCATCTCCCGAAAAAGTAAGATGGTACTCTACAAAAACCAAAGATATAAGTGGAGGAGGGGTTTTAGTTTGTTTCCCAATAAGTAGAGAAGATGTTCCTAAATATAATGTTGGAGATAAAGTATATTTGGAAATAGATTTAGAAGGAAATACAATCCTTGCTATAGGAGAAATAAGAAGAATTTTAGAAAAGAAAAACTCTATTTGTTATGGAATTCAGTTTATAGATATTTCTGAAGAGCATAGAAAGAAAATTATTAGCTTTGTTAATGATTATATAAGAAAAATTTCAGGTATATTACCTTCCGAAATAGAATAATGGAGCATTTAAAAACTTTAACTAAAATAATAAATATAAAAGAAAGGGAAATAAAACAGCAAAAGCAAAAAATTCAACAGATCTATTCTAAAATAAATTTAATAAATGAAAAAATAAAGACTTTAGAAAAACAAATAAATAAGTATCAAAATCTTTTTGTATCTTCCCCTTCCCAAATGCCTTTTATAGTAGAAAATATTTCCCATTTAAAAAATCAAATAGAAAATTATTTAGAAGCTAAATCTAAAATTGAAAAGGTCCTAGAAAAGGAGCTTAATAAACTAAAAGAAATTTATGCAGAGAAAAAGGCTATAGAGATTTTAAAATCTAAAATAGAGCTTAATATAAATAAACAAGAAAAAATAAAAGAAAGGATTCTTTTAGATGAATTTGCATCAAGAAAATATATTTCTGACAGCTCTTGAACCCTCTGCTTTTAACTATGGTCTAAGAATAATAAATTTTTTGCTTTCCAAATACAAAATTTATTTAATTTTTTCAAAATCTTACTTAGAAAAAAACAATTTACTAAACCACCCAAATATAAAATTAGTTTATGATTCTGATAATCTTACAGTTATGGGATTTTTTGAGGTATTTTCTAAGCTTTTTATAATTAGAAATCTTTATAAAAAAATAGAAAAGATAATAAAAGAAAATAAATTTAAATTTTGCCTTACTATAGATGCTTGGGGATTTAATAAAAGGCTTCAGGATCTATTTTATTCAGTTCAACCTTCTTCTAAAAGATATCACTTTATAGCTCCAAAAACTTGGGCTTGGGGCAGTTTTAGAAACAAATCTTTAAAAGTTTTAAATAAATTATTTTGTATATTTCCTTTTGAAGAAAATTATTTTAAAAAATACTCTATAAATGCAAA
>DQVG01000019.1 GCA_015661865.1 Desulfurobacteriaceae bacterium | reverse complement strand
GCATCTACAAAAGGTAAAATTTCTTTTAAAGCTAAAGAGTTTATAATTCCATTTGAAACAATAACTACATCTTTTCCCATTTCTTTTACAATAGGAGCAGTATCTTTTATATATTCAAACCATATAAAAGGCTCATTATAAGTGTAACAAAGCCCTATGGTATCGTATCTATTTATAACCTCAGGTATAACTTCTTTAGGAAAATATTCTCGGGGAGTTACTTGACGAGCAATCTGCCAATTTTGACAGCTTTTACAATCTAAATTACATCCATTAGTTCCAATAGATAAAATGTAGCTTCCAGGTTTATAGTGATATAAAGGTTTTTTCTCAATAGGATCTAATGCAATAGATGTTATTTCTTCATAAATACAAGTATAAAGCTTCCCATTTTTATTTATTCTAACCAAACAAAAACCTGGGGAATTTTCTTTTATAACGCAATTTCTTGGACATAAAATGCATCTGACTTTATTATTTTCTAAAGTTTCATAATAGCTAGCTTCTTTTAATGGCATTTTTACTTACCTCTTTTTTATTTTTTCTTTATTTAAATTTAAGCCAAAAAATTTTTAAAGAAAGGTTAAGAATACTAAATATTAACAATTAGTTTTATAAATTTATTTTATAAATTTATAGTTATAAAACTTAAGATAAAAATTTTTAAAATAAATTAAGATAAAATAGTTTCTATATAAATATTTTTATCTTTAGATTATTAATACTTTCAAGTAAAGGGGGGATTAAAAATGAAAATATTTAAAGATAGATTTCATGCAGGTAAATTGCTTAGTGAAAAATTAAGATATTTGATTTCAGAAAAGTATCTGGAAGATTATAAAAACGATAACATAGTAGTTTTGGCTATTCCCCGAGGAGGAGTAGAAGTAGGTTATATAATTGCAAGAGAATTTGATTTACCTTTAAGAGTGATTATTCCTAGAAAAATAGGAGCTCCTTTCAACGAAGAATTTGCTATAGGTGCAGTTACAGAAGATGGGGAAGTCCTTTTAAATACTGAAGCTTTGCTTGTTTATAATATTCCTAAAGAGTATATTTTAAGAAAGGTAGAAGAGGAATTAAAAGAGATAAAAAGAAGAAAAGATCTTTATCAAGGATTTAAAGAAGATATTTCTTTAAAAGATAAAGTAGTAATTTTAGTAGATGATGGGATTGCAACCGGACTTACAGTAAAAGCTGCTTTAAACTTTATAAAAAAGCAAAATCCCAAAGCTATTGTATTAGCTGTCCCCGTACTTCCTGCTGATAGAGTAGAAGATTTAAAAAAACTAGTAGATGATCTTATTTATGTGGAAGCCCCCATTGACTTTTGGGCAGTGGGTCAATTTTATGAAAATTTTCCTCAAACTGATCATGAAACTGTAGTTAGGCTTTTAAAGGATACAAGGTAAGGTAATACTATAAAACAGAAATTAGCTGCAAAAGAAAAGGGAAAAATATGATAGGAAAAACTTCCGTAGTAAAGGTAGATATTTTTAAGAAAAGTTTGTATTTGAAATTAGAATATCAAAATATTGCAGGCTCTATAAAAGATAGAGTTGCTTATTATATTTTAGATAAATTAAAAAAAGAAGGAAAAATAGATAAAAATACTATTATTTGCGAAGCCACAAGTGGAAATACCGGAATAGGCATAGCTAGTTTTTGTGCAAAAAATAATTTAAAGTCTCTTATTTTTGTTCCGGAAAATATTTCTTTGGAAAAAATTAAGTCTTTAAAACTTTTTAAAGCTAATTTAGTTCTAACTCCTTCTAACTATGGTCTTGCGGGAGCAACTTCTCTTTTAAAAGATTTTTTAGAAAATAAGGTTTATATAGTAGATAAAAGTTTCGTTTCTAAAAAAGATAAAGATCTTTTTGGAAAAGTTATATCCCATTTAGATTTAAAAAAGCTTTTACTTTTCAAAAAATATCATTTTGATCAATTTAATAATGAGTTGAATTGGAAATGTCACTATGAGACTACTGCAAAAGAAATTTATGATTTTATAAAAGAAAATAATATAAATATAGATGCTTTTGGGTGTGGAGTCGGAACTGGAGGAAGTTTATACGGTATTTCAAAGTTTTTAAAATCTAAGCTTTCAGATATCAAAATATTTAGCGTATACCCAAAAAGTTTCCCCCACGATATAGAGGGTATAGGTCCAAATTTTACTCCTCCTTTCTATAAAAGATTAAAAGAGGAAGACTTATTAGATGAAGAAATTAAACTAAATACCTATGAAGTAAAAGCCTTCTTAAAAGACTTTATATCTCACACCGGTATACCTATAGGAATATCTGCAAGTGCAAATATCTTAGGAAGTTTAATATTTTTGGATAAACATAATCTTAAAAGCGCTTTTACTTTAGTTCCAGATAGTGCATTTAAATATATAACAAAATTAAATATTTGACCGAAAAATAAATATACAACTATAACATATTTATCTTTTTAAAAGTTGTTAAAAATATAAAAGTAAAAATTTAATTACCTATGAAGTTTTTAAAAATTTTTAGTAATTTCTAAAAATAATCTTTAAATATCAAAAATTTATAAATAGAGGTTCCCATGCTCGAAATAAATAAAATAGAAAACATATCTCCAACAAGTCAAGTAAAAGCAGATCAAAAACAAGTAGATGTTCAAAAGTTTTCTCAGATTCAAACTCAAAAGTACGTAAAAACAACTTACGAAAGTAGCAAAAGTGATATAGCAAATTTTTTACAGAAACATTTTCCAAAGCAAGAATTTGTAGCTGTTTTTAAAGGATTTACTCCAGAAGGGAAAGCTCTTTTAGAGCTTGGAAAATATACTTTTGAAGCTCAAGTGTTAACTGCTTTAAAGGATATAAAAGAGGGTGACGTTTTAGTTTTAAAAGTAAAATCTTTAAAACCTAATATCGAACTTGAACTTATAAATATTATAAAACCAAAAGAGGAAATTTTAAAAGATTATTTAAAATCCACTTTACTAAGTATCTTAGAAGGAAAAGAAAATTTACTTGAAAGTTTAAAAAAATTAAATCTTTCTTTAGACTTATCAAAAATAGATAGTAAAACTTTAAAAGAGCTTCTAAATAGCTCTCAAATAGCTCTTTTATACTCCCTTTTAAAAGAATATGAAAAAAATAAAGATGAGAAAATAAAAGATTCTATCTATGAACTTCTTAGTCTTATATTTTTAAATAGTATTCAAGATAAACATCTTCAGTTTACCCTTCCTTTAGATGAAAATTCTATACTTGATCTTCATTTTTACAAAGAAGGGGAAAAATATAGATTTGTTATGGATTTCTTAATTTCAAATTCTTTTTTAAAGATAGAAGGAATCTTATTTTTAAATGAAATTTATATACTAGCAAAAACTAACTCAAAAGAGTTTTTTGATATTTTTGAAAGTACAAAAGGTTATTTAAAAGTTTTACTAGAACAAGAAGGATTAAAAGTAAAAAGCCTTATTATGCACTTAGAAGATAATATAAAAAAAGAAGAACCTTTAAATTATATTTATTTTTCGGAAGGAATTTTAATAAATGAAAAAGTTTAAATTAGCGGGGAGAATTTCTCCCCGCTAAATTTTAGTCAAGATTAATAGATTTTGCAAATTTTAAAGTGAAGTCAGCTCCTACCTCTAAAGATGTTTTTTCAAAAGAAGACTTAGTTTCAACTACAGGAGCGTATTTTGCAGCAATATATTTAATATATCCATTTTCTGTTAAATGCTTGTTATATTTTACAACTGTTCCTACTTTAATAGCAAATTGAGAATCAAGGTAGTAATCGGTCGTATTATCAACACCGGAAGGTACATTTCCTCTTGTTAAGAGTAGATCATTTTGACCATTTGCTTTATTTGCATTTATGTATTCAATTTGAATATAAGGTTTAGCTGGTTTGCTGATTAATTTAAATTCTTTGTTAGATGCTACTTTAACAGCCACTCCGGATATTGTAGAGTTCTCTACTTCAGTTTGCTTTCCATAAGATACCTGTGCTTCAATATTAACTGGATCAATAGCTTTAATGTTTATATATCCATAAAGCAACCACTTATTATCTGTACTATTACCTAATTTTCCTGGATCCATATCTAAAGCTACTGCAACATCAGCATATTTAGTTGGAAGAATAGCTGCTACTTCAGCTAAAGAGTAGAATCCTTTTTTATCATTTGGATCAACTAAAGTAGATTGTAATTTTGTTCCTCCCAAAGAAACCCCAAGAGTAACTGCTTTTGCAACTTTAGCAGCACTTTTACCATCTGCTCCATAAACATTTGTAATAGAAATATCACAAACTTTAATAACGTTTGGTTGTAAACCAAG
>DQVG01000146.1 GCA_015661865.1 Desulfurobacteriaceae bacterium | reverse complement strand
TAATTAATTATTATTATTTAAATTATTTAACTGGTTATAAACTCCCTAAAATTTACTAAATTAAATTTTTAAATTTACCGATTTTAAAAGAACAACTGCCATACAACCTATGCCTTCTGTAAATAACATTTTTTCTGCGGTAGTTGCTTTTAGTCCGATATTTTCTTGTGGAATTTCAAGAAGTTTAGATAAACTATCTTTCATAATATCAATATAAGGAGAAAATTTAGGTTCTTGAGCAATTAAAGTTAAATCTATATTTACAATTTCAAAGCCTTTATTTTTTAATAAAGATAAAACAAAATCTAAAATTTCTTTACTTGAAATATCCTTTAGCTTTGGATCTGTTGGAGGAAAATAGTGTCCAATATCTTTTTCTCCAAGAGCACCTAAAATAGCATCACAAAGCGCATGGAGAGCTACGTCCGCATCTGAATGGCCTTCCAAACCAAATTTATAAGGAATTTCAACTTGACAAATGATTAATTTTCTATTTTTAACAAATTTGTGAGCATCAAAACCAATACCCACTTTTAGCATTTAAAAAACCTTAATTTTAGAATTAATTTTTTCAAGCTTACTTTTTATGGAACTTAATTTATAAAACAGTTTTGAATAAATTAATTCCATAATATCAAAAATTTTTCTATATTCTTCATTTTTTATAGAAATTTCTCTTTTTATTTTTAAAAATTTTTCATCTTTTAAAAGATATTCTAGCTTATTTTGAATTTCAATTAAATCTTTCAAATCTTTAAATATATTAGCTTCCTTAACTACATAAACAAAAACTGGGATTTTTAAAAGCTCTTTTCTTAAATTATCTAACTCTTTTTTTGCCATGAAAATCGAATCCTCTAAACTTTTAGGATCTTTTGGAATATCTTTTATTTGCTCTAGTAAAATTTTTAACTTTTTTTCAAAATCCGTGATAGCTGCTATTAAATTTTCATTATTAAATAAATCCGGATGAGATAAAATTTGTTTTTTTACGGTAGATGATATATTTAAAAGTTTGGTAACTAAAGGTTTAAGTTCATTTTGAATAAGATAAAAAAAGTTTTTTTTCAAAATATCATCTGTATCAGAGTACATTCTTTTAAGCTCTATAAAAACTTCTATAAAATTATCATAAATAGACTTTAGTTCCGAAATACTTTTAGTTATAGCCACTTTCTTAGCAAAGTCTTGAACCTTATTTTTCGAAATATAAGCATAACTATATCCAAAGACAAAACCTAAAGATAAAAGGGCAATTGCCAATCCAATCTCAAATAGCATATTTATAACTCCAAAAAATTAATTGTTTATCTGTATTATCGTAAGTTAGGTAAATTTTTTTTAGAATAATTTTTTTATTTTTCAGACTTTATTAAAAGCTTTAAATCTAAACCAAGTTTTTTTAAAAAATCATAAAACTTTGACACGGGGAAACCCATAACTGTAAAAAAGTCTCCTTGAATTTCTTTTATGAAAATTGAACCTATTCCTTGAATTCCATAACTTCCGGCCTTATCTAAAGGTTCTTTTGTACTTATATACCAGCTAATCTCTTCATCTGTGAGATTTTTAAATCTTACTATTGCTTCATCGTAAAAAGTGTAAAAATTTGTAAAATATATTCCAACCGAAGTTATTACTTTGTGAGTTTTCCCAGATAAACTTTTTAGCATATTAAAAGCTTCTTTTTCATTTTTAGGCTTTCCTAAAATCTTATCTTCTAAAACTACTATAGTATCTGCACTTATTGCCAAAGTATTTTGATTTTTAAGATTATATCTTTTTACAATATCCTTTACTTTTAAAAGGGAATTTTCTAAAGCAGTTTTAATGGGATCTTTATAAACAACTTCTTTTATCTGAGGATGCCTTACTTCAAAAGGAAGAGAAAGCATTTTAAAAATTTCTTTTCTTCTTGGAGAAGATGAAGCTAAAATAATTTTTATATTATCAATTTTCTTTTTGGTTTTCATCATTTTCTTTTTTATTATTTTTTAAAGAATATCCATAAGCTTCTAATTTTTCTATCATTTTTTGAGCAGCTTTCTGCTCGGCATTTTTTTTGGAGGAACCTTCTCCTATAGTTACAAATTCTTTAAAAGTGCATTTGACTACATAAGTTTTTTGGTGCTCCGGTCCTCTTTCTTCAATAATTTTATAGGTAGGTCTATCGTTAAAGTATTTTTGAGTTAGCTCTTGCAAATAACTTTTATAATCCTGCTTTATTTTTCTTTCTTTTAAGATATTAAATATTTCTTTTTCAAAATGCTTTAAAAAAATTTTTCTAGTAGTATCTAAATCAGAATCAAGATAAATAGCTCCAAATAACGCTTCAAAAGCATCACATAAATTACTATCTCTTTCTCTTCCTCCTCGAATAATTTCGGTTTTTCCTAAAATTAAAAAATCGCCTAAATTTATTTTTCTAGCCAATCGTGCCAAACCTTGCTCAGAAACGATTAAAGCTCTATATTTTGAAAGTTCCCCTTCCCGTTTTTTGGGGAATTTTTCTATTAATTTTTCACTAACAATAAGTCCTACTACCGAATCTCCTAGAAATTCTAAAACTTCATAGTTATCTGTTTTATAATCCGAAGAAAAAGAAGGATGAGTTAAAGCTTTTCTTAAAAGCTCTTTATTTTTAAAAGTATAACCTATTATTTTTTCCAGATTTTCTAAATTTTTATAAATATTTTCCTTTGCAAGGGGATTAATTTCTTGCTTTTCCTTTTTCATAAAAAATATTTACTCCTCAAATTTTTTAAAAACTAAACATGCATTTGTTCCACCAAATCCAAAGTTATTTTTAAGCACATATCTTATATCTCTTTTAACAGCTTTATTTGGAGTATAGTTTAAATCACATTCCGGATCTGGTTCTTCATAATTTATAGTAGGAGGAATATGTTTATATTTTAAAGCAAGAACACTAGCTACACACTCAGCTCCACCTGCTGCTCCTAAAAGATGACCTATCATAGATTTTATAGAAGATATATTTATATCATAAGCTCTATCTTTAAATACCTTTTTTATCGCCATAGTTTCATAAAGATCATTAAATTTTGTAGATGTTCCATGAGCATTTATATAATCAACTTGAGATATATAATCCTGAAATTCTTGAATATTGTTTAAAGTTTCCAAAACCCCTTTTTCAAAAGTAAACTCTTTCTTAGTTTCATTTTTAAAAGCATCATAAAGAGCTAAGGCCATACACCTTGCCATTCCTTCCCCTTCAGGGGCTGGAGCCGTAATATGATAAGCGTCTCCAGTTGTCGCATATCCTACAAGTTCAGCTAAAATAGGAGCTCCTCTCTTTAAAGCATGATCCAAACTTTCTAAAATTAAAACTCCAGCCCCCTCTCCCATTACAAATCCATCTCTATTTTTTTCAAAGGGACGAGAGGCTTTTTTAGGCTCATCATTTCTTGTGGAAAGAGCTCTAGCTGCTGCAAAACCCGCTACACCTAAAGGAGTAATAGCCATCTCAGTTCCGCCAGCAATCATAATATCAGCTTCTCCAAACTGAATTTTTCTAAAAGCTTCTCCAATAGCATGAGTCCCAGTAGCGCAAGCGGTGACAACAGAAACATTTGGACCTTTAAAACCATATCTAATTGAAACATAACCAGTTGCCATGTTTATAATTTCCATAGGTACAAAGAAAGGAGAAATTCTTTTAGGACCTTTTTTTAGTAAAATCTCATGTTGCTCTTCAATAGTTTTTATTCCTCCTATTCCAGATCCTATTAAAACTCCGGCTCTTTCTTTGTTAATTTTATTTAAATCAAGTTGAGACATATTTAAGGCTTCTTCAGTTGCAGCTACTGCATATGCAATAAACTCATCAATTCTTCTAGCTTCTTTTCTATCAAAATAATTTAATTTATCAAAATTTCTAACCTCTCCAGCTATCTTTACTGGAAAATCTGAAGCATCAAATTTAGTTATATAATCTATACAAGATTTACCGGAAATTAAATTATTCCAAAAATCTTTTGTATTATTTCCCGCTGGGGAAACAACCCCTACCCCTGTTATAACAACCCTTTTCATTTAATCCCCCATTTAAATTTGCAAAGTTAGAAAAAAATTTTTAAAAAAGAAAGGGAAAGCTCTTGTTTTTTATTGTTTAAAAATTATATTATATTTTAAAAAATAAACAACTAAATTAGCTTTCTTCTTTTTTTATCTTATGATATTTTCTTATCTTTTACAAAATTTTGGGAAATTCTTTAGATAAACCTTTAATTTTTATAATATTCTTTTTTTTAAATTTATCTTAGCAATTTTATGTTATTATTTAGAGGAAAACTAAGTAAGTTTTCGAGGTTTCAAAATGAAAAAGAAAAGTAAGATTTTAAAAATTATTGAAGCTTCCAAAGAGGGTGTCAAAGAAAAAGAAATTTATGAAAAATTAGATATGGAAAAGGAAGAAGCAGAAGAGGCTTTAGATCATTTAAAAAAATTGGGGAAAATTATTAAATATAAAGATAAATATATTCTTCCTGAACACAAAAATTGGATTGTAGGAAAACTTACCTTATATAGGGAAGGTTATGGATTTGTAGATCCCTTAGACGGTAAAGGAAAAGGGATATTTGTCCCAGCATCAAAAACCAATTATGCGATGGATGGAGATTTAGTAGCTGTTGTAGCTAAGGACTTACCCGATGGAAGAAAAGAAGGAAAAATAGTAGAAATTTTAGAAAGAAAATGGTCAAAAATTGTTGGAAAAATAGAAAGGGAAGGAGAAAATTTTTATTTAGTTCCGGAAGATAAATGCCTTAAATATAAATTTGAAATTATAAACCCTCCTTTGGATTTACAAGAAGGAACTTATGCAGTTGGAAAAATAGTTAAGTATCCAGATAGCTCCGGAGAGGGTCAAGTAGAAATAATAGAAAGTTTAGGGGAAAAAAGCCCAAAATTGGATGTAGATATAATAATAAAAAAATATGATCTTTCGGTAGATTTTCCAAAAGAAGTTATAAAAGAAGCCGAAAGTATAAAAGAAGAAATTCCTATCCAAGAAATAGAAAAAAGAAAAGATCTTAGAGAGCAAATTTGCTTTACTATCGACGGT
>DQVG01000142.1 GCA_015661865.1 Desulfurobacteriaceae bacterium | reverse complement strand
ACTAAAACATCTGGTTTTATTTTCTTTATAATTTCATAAGGAGTATCTTCATCAAAAATAACAATAGCATCTACAAACTCTAAGGCTTCTAAAACTTTAGCTCTAGCATCTTGAGGATTTATAGGACGATCTTTTCCTTTTAATTTTTTTACACTTTTATCTGAATTTAAACCAACAATCAAAATATCTCCTAACTTTTTTGCCTCTTTTAAATAAGATACATGGCCGGCATGTAAAATATCAAAACACCCGTTAGTCCATACAATTTTTTTTCCTTCTTTTTTCCATTTTTCTACTTGCTTTAAAAGATTTTCTAAAGAATATATTTTTGTTTTTCCGTTTAAAAATTCCTCAAGCTCTTTTAAATAAATTGGAGCTGTACCTAATTTCCCTACTACAATAGATGCAGCTACATTGGATAGATAACACGCTTTTTCCAAATCATAATCTAAAGCTAAAAAGTTTGCTAAAGTTGCTACTACTGTATCTCCAGCTCCAGAGACATCATAAACTTCTTTAGGTTTTACATAAAAAGTTTTATAAGACTTATCTTTTGATACCAAAGTCATTCCTTTCTCTGATCTAGTAACTAAAATATGTTCAAAGTCATATTTTTCTATTAATTTTAAAGCTGCATCTACTATATCTTTTTCCTCATTTTTAACTTCTTTACCTACCATAAAAGAAAGCTCTTTTACATTGGGAGTTAAAATAAAAGCTCCTCTATATTTTTCTAAGTCTGAATCTTTTGTATCTACTATTACTTTAATGTTTTTCTCCTTACAAATTTTTAAAATAGGTTTTGCTAACCTAGAAGTGCAAAAACCTTTTTTATAATCTGAAAAAACAACTATTTTAATATTTTCTAAACTATTAAATTTTTCTATTATTTTTTCAGCATCCTTATCTTTTAAATAGGATATCTTTTCATAATCAATTCTTAAAAGCTGTTGATTTCCTGCAATTATCCGTTGTTTTTCTATAGAGGTGTAGTTATCTAAAATAAAATGAAGAATCCCTTTTTCATTTAAAAGACTTAGCAAACGATAAAGTCTTTCATCTTTTCCAAATTTTGAAAATAAAAAAACTCTATTTTTTAAACAAACAATATTATGAGCTACGTTTGCAGCCCCTCCAAGGGTATCTTTATTTTCTTGAACATTTAAAACGGGGACAGGAGCTTCCGGAGAAATCCTTTTAACTTGTCCAAATATGTAACTATCTAAAATAACATCTCCTAAAATAGCTATCATAATTTAACCCCATTTTAATTTTTCCCTTAATCTTTTGAAAAAGTCTTCTTCAGGTTTTCTTAGTAAAAGAAGATCATATTCTGAACGTCGAATTTTAACTTCATCTTCGTAACGAATTTCTACTCCTTCTTGACCATCAAATATAAGCTTTGCCATTTCATGAGAGGAATTATATTCTACTTTTAAATATTTATCTTCGAGTAAAGGTAATATTAAAGGACGGTTGCTCAAGGTGAAAGGACAGATAGGAGTTAAAATACATACGGGTAAATCTGGATAAATTAAAGACCCTCCTGCAGATAAGTTATAAGCAGTTGAGCCTGTTGGAGAGGCTATGATTATCCCGTCTCCTCTTAGGTTTGTAATAAGGTAGTTATTAAAGTAAATTTTTAAGTTTATCATTCTACTTAAACTATCTCTTCTAATAACAACTTCGTTTATACAATAATGCTTACCTATAAGACCTTTATTTCGATAATGAAATACTTTTAAAGTTGGCCTTCTTTCTAAAATATATTTTCCTTCAAAAATTTTTAAAATTTCTTTTTCCATATTGTCTGTAGTAATTTCAACTAAAAAACCTAAATTTCCTACATTTATACCTACAATAGGAACTTTTAAAGTAATTAGGTAACGGGCAGCATTTAAAAGAGTTCCGTCTCCTCCTAAAATAAATACTAGATCCACTTGACCTTGTTTTGGAAAGCCTTCAACAAGAAAAACCTTTGGCTTTAGTTTATTATTTAAAAAATTATAAGTTACAAAATCTACAAAAACTTGCTTTTTATGGGAAAGTAAAAAGTTTACAAGATGGTTTACGACCTCTTTAGCTTTACTTTTAGTTGGATTAGTGATAATAGCAATTTTTTCAAAGTTTCCTTTCATCTTTACCTTCCACGTATATAAATTCTCCAACTTCACATAATCTAGAGTATAATCTTTCTCCTAAGCTAGTATCTTCAAAATTATCTGAAGAAAGTCTTAAAATTAACCTTTTAGGAGACAAGTTACTTGTAATTAAGGTTAATTTACGATTATTATATCTATAATCTAAAATATCAAAGAGAATGTCTCTTACAAATTCTGTATCTCTTTCGGCTCCAACATCATCTAATATTAAAATTTCTTTACTTTTAATATCTAAAAAATAATCCTTAAAACTTTCTTTATCTCCAAGTCTATTTCTAAGTTCATTAAGTAGATCTCTAAAAGGGATAAAATAACCACTTATGCCTTTATGTTTTAATAAGTAATTTAAAAAGGCTATGCTAAGATAAGTTTTGCCAACCCCCGTCTCTCCATATATATATAAAATATATTTTTCATGGCTAATATTTTCGTTTGTACTAAAAGGGAAAAATGGATAAATAAGGGCATATTCTTTTAAGATATTAAAAAAAGCAAATTGACTTAAATTTTTAGGCTTATAAAAAGAAAAGCTTGCATTTTTATACTTTTTAGGAATATTTAAAATTTTTTCTCTATCTTTATAAAGACGCTTATAAAAACAAAGACATCTATAATATCCCTTATTTTTATCGTAGATCCACTCTAATCCTCCGCAAATCTTGCAAGAAGAATCATTATTTACAATTTTTATTTTTTTTAAAATTTTATTAAAAACATTTTCATCCATAACTTATATATATCCTTTTTTCTTATAAATTTTTACAAATACAATAAAATTAGTTAGTATTAAAATTATCATTAATATTAAAAGAACCTTAGTATCAATTATATGAAAATTTGATAAAGAGGAAAAAATATTAAAAAAGGAAAAAATGATTACAAATCCTAAAATCATTCCAGAAAAATCTTTTTCTTCTCCAATTAGTAAACCATTCATAGCTGATAAAATGCTAAAGCTAATTAGTAAAATAATTTTATTAATATCATAGTTATATATATTACTTTGAATATATATAAAAACTACTATAAAAAATAGAAATAGAAAAATTATTTTTAAAACTTGGAAAAAGTTTATACCTAAAGATTGGACCACAATATATTCTTTACTTTGTTTTATTTCAGAAAAGAAAAAGTATATTGAAAAATAAATAATAATAGGGAAGGTTAAATATAAATATTTTTTATAAGCTTCGTAAAATTTTGAAAAATCTTTTAAAAAAAGATCTATATGGCCTAAAAATTCTAAAAGAATTACTAGGGCATTTATTCCAATGTAAAATATTAAGAACCATACAAAATATTTTTTAAAAAAATACTTTTCTAAAATTTTAAAAATTTTAAAATACCTTACTGAACTTGATTTTTCCATCTATTTACACATAAAGTTCCACAACCACCAAGTTTGTTAATTCTATATCTATTTGAAAGGGTAACAATTAAACCATAAGATTTTAAGAACTTAAAAATT
Source organism: Desulfurobacteriaceae bacterium (assembly GCA_015661865.1). Taxonomy (GTDB): domain Bacteria; phylum Aquificota; class Aquificia; order Desulfurobacteriales; family DQVG01; genus DQVG01. The sequence continues at coordinate 1,885 of DQVG01000142.1, read as the reverse complement.
TCTATATATTTTTCCTCAGATACAGGTTTATAAGGTTTTCCTTCAACCTTATTTAACATCATTAGTTGAACTTGAAGTTTTAAAGAAGATGCAAATTCTGCAAAAGCTTTTAAATTTTCTTTATCATCATTTAAAGAATCAATTAGTAAATATCCCAGCTGATATTTTTTCCTTTGTCTGGAGGATAAAGGTAAAAGTTTTTTTATTAAGATACTTTTAATTTTTTCTAAATCTTCACTAATAGGAATAATCTTTTTTCTTGTTTTTTGTAAACCAGCATGAAAAGATATAGTAACTCCGTTATGGTTTAATTCAAATAGTTTTTCAAAATTTTTCAAGGGATACGCAGTAGTTGATATAGTTACTTTTAAGTTATCATTTTTAAATATAGTTAACGCATTTTTTACATTTTCAAAATTTAATAAAGGTTCTCCTATTCCCGCAATGGCAATATTTGTAATTTTTCCTCTTAAAATTTTTTGAGCTAACTTATACTGCATTAAAAGCTCGTTAGTATTAAGATTTCGAAAAAAACCTTTAGAGCCAGATGCACAAAAAACACAACCAATGGGACATCCTACTTGGGAGGAGATACATAAGGTATTTCCCCTATAAAAAACTCCTTCTATTGTATAGCCATCTTCAGTTTCATATAAAAACAACTTATTTAAATCATCTTCTATTATATCAACTAACTTTAACATCTTTTAAAACTTCCTCAATATCTTTTTTAATTTGGTTTTTAAGTTCTTTTATTGAGTTAAATTTTTTCTCGGGTCTTATAAATTTTTCAAACCAAAATATTACATTTTTATTATATAGATTTAGCTTTATATTCGGTATGTGAACTTCTAAAAGCTCTTTTCCCCCATCTAAAGTAGGTCTTTTTCCATAGTTTGCAATAGCCAAAAAGGACTTATTTTCTTCTTTTATATATATATATCCTTTATATACTCCATGCTTTAGTATCAATTTTTTACAATATATATTTGCTGTTGGAAAACCTATTTTTTTACCTATTTGCCTTCCAGAAGTTACTTTACCAAAAGTAAAGTAAAGATGATTTAAAAACTTATTAGCTATTTCAATCTTACCTTCTGATAGAAATTTTCTAATAGTTGAGGTAGCTACTTTTTGATTGTTATATATTTCTAAACTTACTTTTATACTTTTGTAATTTAAAATATTTTCATATTTTTTAAGTTCCAAAAAAGAACCTTCTTTATCTTTTCCAAAGGCAAAATCTTCTCCGGCCACAATAAAATTAAAATTATATTTTTCTTTTAATAGCTTTAAAAATTCAAAAGCTTTTAAATTTCTTATTTTTTCAAAATCTAAAAAATCTATATCTATTAAAAATTTATTTTTTGCAATATGCTTTCTTTCTTCTTTGGTATAGATAGGCACATAGTTTTTATAAAAATATTCATAGGGTAAAGGGGAAAAGCTAACTATTTTTACAGGTAAATTAAATTTTTTTGATATACTCTTTCCAATATCGATAAGTTTTTGATGTCCAATATGAAAGCTTTCAAATTTTCCTATTATTAGTACCATTTTATTTGCTTAATTTGAAAAAAAGCTTATTATCTTCTATTTTTAAAACTAATTTTCCAAAATCTCTTTGAAAATTTTTGTATTTCTTTATTATATTCTCAATTTCAAATAAATCCTTTGAAGATAAAATAAAATTATATTTTTCTTTTAAATATTTTTGAACAAGTTCTCTTACTAAGAAATTGGGTAACTTTAAAAGGGTTTTTCTATCTAAATATTCAAGTTCTTTTGGTCTTTTTTTAAAGTAATCTAAAAATAGTTTATCTATATGCTTTTTCCAATACTCGTTTAAATCCCACATATTTTTAGCAAAGTTTAATAAAGTTTT
>DQVG01000025.1 GCA_015661865.1 Desulfurobacteriaceae bacterium | reverse complement strand
AAGAATTTTATGAATATCCAGATTTAGAAAAAATATTGAAAGAGGAAATTTTTAAAAAATTAAAAACATTACAATCTTGGCAAAAGCCAAAGGAAATAAAAATAACTTTTGAAAATTTACCTAAAACAAGAATAGGCAAACTAAAAAGATTTTTGCTTAAGGATATATATCGAGAATTAACTAAGAGGATTTAAATGAGTTGTTTATGTAAAGAAAAGAAAATAAAAAAATTACCGCATAATAAATTATCCACTGTAAAAGTTTCTATATATCCCGGATGCTGCAAGCAATATGAAGAGGAGTTTCACGCTTTAATAGAAGCTTTAAATCTTTTACCCTGTGAGTATAAAATATTTGATGAATTACCTTGTTGCTCTCACAATATTTTTCCGGATGTAAAACCCCATTTAGCTTTAAATATTAATCTAAACACTTTAAAAAGTTTATCTGAGTATAGTAACATTGCCCTTACAGCTTGCTCTTCGTGTTTTTTATGTTTTAAAAAAACTTTAAAACTTTCCTTTAAAAAGGAAAATAAAATTTTTTTAAATCGTTATTTTAGAATTTATAATAGTTTCTCTTTTTTACTAAAATATTTTTTTAGGTATATTTATACAATGCTTTCTTTTTATAAAAATCAAAAAATTCTTTTTTTAGTTAGTATTCATAATATTTTGGGAGAAGATAAAAGAGATATTTTTGTTAATTACTTAAAAGAGCTTAAAGAGTTTAATGTTGATATTTTTGAACTAAAATATCTTACTTTTGATACTTTAGAAAAATATTTTCTTTACAAAGAACCCTTTGAATTTTATATAGATACCTTAAAAAAAGTAAAATCAAACTACGATTTTGCTATATCTTTCTCTTCTTTAAATACTTACTATTTGAAATTAAAGTTTGGAGATTTTATTAAAGATATTTGGAAAGAAGTATCCCTTTTAAAACTTAAATTGGGGTAAAAAAATGGAGAAAACTTTTTTAGTTTTTCTATTATCCATACTAGCATTTTTTTTCTCATCTATTCCATTTGGATATGTAATTGCAAAACTAAAAGGTATTGATATTAGAAAATATGGTTCAGGTAATATAGGAGCTACAAATGTAACTCGAGTTTTAGGAAAAAAGTACGGTGCTTTAGTTTTGTTTTTAGATGCAATTAAAGGTGCTATTTTTGTTATTTTAGGAAAATTTTTTTCTTTAAATTTATTTGAGCTAACTATTATTGCTTTATTTGCTATATTAGGTCATATGTTTTCCCCTTTTCTTAAAGGTAAGGGAGGAAAGGGTATAGCAACTGCACTAGGAACTTTTATTGTAATTTCTCCTATAACAACTTTATTTGCTATTTTAGATTTTATTTTAGTATTTTTGCTTACAAAAATAGTTTCCTTATCTTCTTTGTCAGCTGCATTACTTTTTTAGCGGCCTTCCCAGTAATTGAAAGAAGATCTACTTATGTTAAAGAAGCTTTTTTCATAGTTTTAATAATTGTGGCTTTAATTTTTTATAAACATAAAGATAATATAAAAAGACTTTTAAAAGGTAAAGAATATAAATTTGGACAAAAATGATTTTTGAAGATATTGGAAAATTTAGTTTATTTCTTTTTGAAGTTCTTTTTTCTAAGTTTAAACTAAAACATTTTTTTAGGGATTTTTTTAATTACATTATTTTAAGTACCCCTTTAGTAATAATTTCTACTATTTCGGTCGGAACTGTTTTGGCTTTAGAAGGTTATATAGCTCTCAATCCTTTTGGAGCTACAAGCTACATAAGTGCAGGTGTCTCACTTTCCTTATTTAGAGAACTTGGACCAGTGATGATAAATTTTTTATTAACGGCTCGAAGTGTATCTGCTTTAACAGGTAAAATAGCTACTTTAAAAATTACAGAAAAATTAGATGCTCTTGAAATGCTTGCAATAAATCCTATATCTTTTTTAGCTACCCCTGCTGTGTATGCTTTTATTTTAGGAAGTTTACTTTTAACTATTACCGGAAATGTTTTTGGAGTTTTGGGAAGTATTTTAGCTTGTAAATATGCTTTTTTTTTAAATCCCGATGTTCAATATAAATATATTTATCAAGTAATAAATTATAAAGATTTGATTCATGGATTGATTAAAAGTTTGTTTTTTAGTCTTTTTATATCCACTTTTGCTTGCTACTTTGGCTTTAAATCTGACCTTGGAAGTGAAGGTGTAAGTAAAGCGATTACTAAAGCTGTAACTTATTCTACAATTTTTATACTTATTTCTGATTATTTTTTAACTAACATTTTATATAGCTTAGGAATATAATTTATCTTGAAATTAAAATTTTCTTTTTAATTTAGTTTCACTAAATTTCCTTTTTAACCTTTTCTAATGCAGCCTGCATAAGATCTTTATAATGAAGACGAAGTTTTTTTAGTTCCTCTAATTTAAGTTCTTCCTGGGGAGTTAAAAATTCTTTTTTTTCCATTTCATCAATCAAATCATCTAGCTCTTGGTGCTTTTTCTCCCATTCAGAAAATTCAGGGAATTTCTTTCTTGCAAGTTCCTTTAGGTTTTCCATAAAATATTCCTCCCAAAATTAAAATTTCTATAAAAAATTATTTAGTTTCTAAGTTTAATACTTCTATATATAATTGAAAAATATAATCAGGATCTTTTAAACAATTTTCCAATTTGGAACGATATTCCGGATATTTTTTCTTCATTTCATTTATAAGTTTTTCAAAAGATTTTAGATCACCTTTTCCTTTATAATAAATAGCGTTTTCTATATCATTTATTAAATCCGATATAGTATATTTTTTTTCTGTAACTTTCTTTATATTTTCATTTCTATTTTTTTCTAAACTACTTTTAGTGAAAGCTATATCCTCTTTTGTTTTTTCTTCTTTTTGTTTTTGAGTTTTAGAAGATTTTAATTTACTTTCTTTTAAAGTATATTCCTCTGTATCTTTTCTTTTAACTTTATTCAAAGTGTTTTTGTTTGTATTTAATTGACTTTGTGAAGAATGTTTTAATTGAGGTTCAGATTTAACATTTAAGCTAGATACAGTTTTAAGTAATTTTATTATTTGATCTAATTTATTTGATATTTCATTTATTTGTTGTTTTAAACTTTTGATACTTTCCTCAAGATTTTTCTGCTTTTTTTCCAATTCTAAAAGTTTTGCATTTATTACCTCTGTCTTATTAAGTAACTTTATAAGCCTTTTTTTATTACCTCTTCCTAAAAGGTAGGCTCCTTTGAGATAACGATATTCCTGTTTAGATAAAGTCCGAGCATAAGTAAAATCTATAGAAAAAACGAAAAAACTTAAAATTAAAATAGAAAATATCTTTTTCATGATTTTACTCCATTTATCTATTTTTAATAATTGTTTAAATTTCGTAATATCTTTACTGTATATTATATCCTATATTACTTTTCTTTATCAACTATTTTAAATGTTTCTTTAAAAAACTTAAAAGTTGAAAAAAGAATTTACTTAGCGATAAGATATTAATTTTATCCTTAACGTAACCTTAAAACTAGTTAAAAAATAAAATATAAAATTATAAAATTATTTAATGAAAAAGTATAGAAGTTAAGGAGAATATAAAATTCGATGTATTTTTAGGTTCTTTTATCTCCAATTATCTATCAACGGCATTAACTTTTAGAATAATTTTATAAATTATTATATTGATTTTTGATTTTTTCTTACAAATCTTTAAATAGTATTTCTAAAGTTTTTATTTAATATTTAAAGCTAAAAATAATTGTTTAATACTATAAAATAGGATAAAATTAACAAAACTACAAGGAGTTTTAAAGAGGTTAATTATGAAAAGTAAAGAGGAAATCCTCATAGAAATAGAAAATATGTTTTTTGAAGATGAAATTTTAAATGAGCTTTTAAAAGATAAGATGGATGAAGTTTGGAATAGTATCAAAAATATATTAATTAAATCATCTTCACCCGAAGAAATGCTAGAGAAATATCACTTTTTGCGAAAAAAATTAATAAAAAATTTTTCTTAAAATCGAAACTTTAATTACTCTTTTTTAGTTTCACATGTATCTTTATGCTTATAAAGACTTTT
>DQVG01000022.1 GCA_015661865.1 Desulfurobacteriaceae bacterium | reverse complement strand
TTTATGAAAATTGCAGTTATAGGTGGAGGAATTTCGGGTTTATCTACTGCTTATTATTTATTAAAGTATGCAAAGGAAAGGAAAAAAGATATTTCTCTAAGTTTATTTGAAAAAAAGCCTTTTTTAGGTGGTAAATTAAATACAGAATATATAGATAATTTCATAATAGAAAAAGGACCTAATGGTTGGCTTTCTTCAAAAGAAGCTCCTACAAAATTAGCAAAGGAGCTGAAACTAGAAATTATAGAAGCTAACTCTTTAGCTCAAAAAAGATATGTATTTTTAAATGGTAAACTTGTTAGAATTCCAGAAGATCCTATAAGTTTCATTTTTTCCCAAGTTTTATCTTTAAAAGGCAAGCTTAGATTAGCTTTAGAACCTTTTATAAAACCTTCAGATAAAGAAGATGAAACTGTAGCAGAGTTTATCATAAGACGCTTAGGAAGGGAAGCTTTAGATAAACTTTTGGATCCTATGATCGCTGGAATTTTTGCAGGAAATCCCTTTAGACTTTCTATTAAAAGTGCTTTCCCAAAGGTATGGGAGCTAGAAAAAAAATACGGTTCTTTAATAAAAGGAATGTTTGCTTTAAAAAAACAAAGGAAAATTGGAAAAACAACTGCAGGTCCAACGGGAACCTTACTTTCTTTAAAAAATGGGCTTTTTGATTTTGTAAAGGCTATATCTAAATTTTTAAAAGATAATGGAGCTCATGTAATTTTAAACTCAAAAATAAAAGGAATTCAGAAAGAAGGTAATAAATTTATATTAAAAGAAGAAAAAAACTTTTACGAATTTGATAAGCTGATCCTTGCATGCCCTGCCTATGAAGCTTCTAAACTTCTTTTGAATTTAGATAAAAAACTATCAGATTTATTATCCCAAATAAAGTACACCCCTATTGCAGTTGTCGCCTTTGCTTTTAAAAAAGAAAGTTTATATAGAGCAAAAAATTTTAAGGAAGGATTTGGTTTTTTAGTACCTTATAAAGAAAAAAGACAAATTTTAGGAGTTTTATTTGATTCAATTATCTTTGAAAATAGAGCTCCTAAGGATTATGTTCTTTTAAGAGTTATGTTAGGTGGAGCTAGAAACCCTTATATTGTTTTAAAAGAAAAAAAAGAGATTATAAATATAGCTTTAAACGAAATTAAAGATATTTTAAAACTAGAAGACAAACCTATTTTAGAAAGATGCTATAGATACTTAAGAGGAATTCCTCACTATGAACTTAATCATCATAAGCTAGTAAGTAATATTTTTAAGTTAGCTTCAAAACATAATATCTACTTAATATCCAATGCTTATGTAGGAGTAGCTTTTGCAGACTGTGTAAAAGCAGCTCAAGATCTAGCTAAGAGAGTGTTGTAAAAAGCAGTTACAAATAAAATTCAAAAAATTATCCTTTTAGCTATGAAAGTAGCAAAAAAAATAGAAAAATTTATGTTTATTATGATAGTTTTAGGGATTAAAAAATATTAAAACTTTGAAAAACATAAAGTTTTTGAAAAGTAACCTCATTTAGCTAATGAAATCATTTAAGATTTTTGCTGTAATAATCTTTTTAAGTTTTTCATTTTTATTTATTTTAATTTATAGATTACTAAATAAAAATGTTTTTATTTCATCTGTGGAAATCCCTCCAAATAAGGGGGGATATTATATTTTAAATTTGGAAAAAAGAATTTTTAAATTAAATTTGATTGAAAGGCAAATTTTAAAGCTATATATAAAAATTTTTTACGCTAAAAAAAAATTAAAATATGGTAAGTATTTAATAAATACCACCTTAAATCCTATTGAATTTGTTAATTACCTATACAATCAAAAAATTTCCTATGAAAAGTTAACTATTTATCCGGGAGAAGACTTATTTGATATAGCTAATAAATTAGAATTAAAACGAATTTGTTCAAAAAAAAGCTTTTTAAATTTAGCATTTGATAAATCCTTTTTAAAAAATCTAATAGGCCAAGATGTTTACTCTTTAGAGGGTTTTGTTAAACCAGATACTTACTTATTTAGTATATATACAAATCCTAAAGAGGTAATAAAAATTCTCTTTAAAGAATTTGAAAAAAATTTTTTTAAGTTTGTAAAAAGTAGTAATAATTTAAAAAAATATTTTAATCTAACTTTAAACCAAACTACTTTTAAAAGTTTATCTCAAGCTCAATTTAAGAAAGTATACGATACTATGAAAATAGCTTCTATTTTGGAAAAAGAAACTGCAAATAATACTGAAAAATTTTTAATATCTTCTGTAATTTATAATAGGCTTAAAATGAATATGTCTCTTCAAATGGATCCAACCTTTTTTTATCAAAAAAAATTCGAAAAGTATTTTCCTAAGAAAAAAGATATTTTTGACACTTATAAAATTAAGGGTTTACCTCCTTCCCCTATTTGTAATTTTAAACTTTTAAATTTAGTTCCAGCTGCCTTCCCTAAAGAAACTAATTATTTATTTTTTGTAAGAAAAAGTAAATATTCTCATATTTTTAGTAAAGATTATGAAAAACATTTGGAAAATATAAAAAAATACTATAAAAAGGAAAAATAAATGCCAATTTATAAAATTGTTTTTAAAGGAAAAACAAAACATTTTGAAATTCCAGAAGATTTACCTATAGGATCTCGAATAATTTTAAAACTAAAAGATTATAAATTTGGGATTATATTTAAAAAAGAAAAGGATTTTTCAAAAGCAGATAAGGTAGAAAATTATTATCTTTTAGATGAAAAACCTTTATATAAAGAAAATGAGCTTAAAGTAATTGATACCCTTTCGAAAATTTATCAACTTCCTTTAAGTAAATTAGTTTATAGTCTAATTCCAAAAGAACTAACTTTAGTAACTCAAAATAAAAAAAGAAAATTTGAATATTTAGTTATAAATGAAAATATAGATATTCCTAACTTAACTTCAAAACAAAAAGAAGCTTTTTTATTTTTAAAAAAATGTGGCCCGTGTTTAAAAGATGAGTTTTTAAAACATTTTAGTAATTATATTTTATCTAAGTTACTTAAATCTAATCTAGTTATAAAAAAAACTACAAATGAACCAAATGTATTTTTAAAAAGGGTTAAAAATCTAAGGAAATATTTAATAGTAAATAAAGATATAAATATCTCTGCTTTAAAAGAAAGGGAAAGAGAAATATATCTTTTTGTAAAAAGCAAAGAAATTGTTTTAAAAAAAGAGCTTCAGGAAAAATATGGATCTTATATTGTAAATAAGTTAGTAAAGAATAAAATTTTATTAGAAATTGATATAGAAGAAAACAAATTATATAAGGGTCTAAATAGCTTTCCCTTAAAAAGTGAAAAATTACCAGAAGATGTAAAAGATAAAAGTACTAAAGTATTAATTGGGAATTACTTAAAAGTCTTTGAAAGCTTTTTGGTAGAAGCTTTAAAGTCCGAGGGTCAATCCCTATTTATTTTTCCGGATCTTATAAGTCTGCACTTTAATTTTGAAAAGTATAAAAATATTTTAAAAGATAAACTTGGAATTTACTCGCGCCTTTTATCCTTAGGAGAAAGGCAAAATTTAGTAGAGGAAAGCTATAAAGGTAACATAAAGATTATATTTACCACACCTTCAGGTTGTTTTATACCATTTGAAAACTTAAATAGTATATTTTTATTTGAAGATCAAGCTCCAAGCTATACCCAAATAAAATTTCCTTATATAAATTATCTTCTTGTCTCTTACCTTCGAGCTAAGTATCTAAATATTGATTTTAAATTACTTTCAAGTGTTCCAAAGATAACTAACTATTATTTTTTTATAAAAACTCAAGATTTAAAAAATTTTTCATACAAAGAAGAGGAAAAGAAAATTCATATTATTGATTTAAAAAAGGAAAAGAATTTAGCTCAAAATTTCTTAATTTCAAAAAAAGTACTAAATTTAATTTCTTTAGCTTTAAAAGAAAATGAAAAAATTATTATCTTTTACAACAAAAAAGGATATGATACCCATATTGTTTGCCCAAAGTGTGGAAAATTTCCAAAATGTAGAATTTGCGGTATTCCTTTGGCATACTCAAAGGAATTTGATATTTTATTTTGTCCTATTTGTAAAAAAAAGTATAAAAAAATAAAAACTTGTCCAAACTGTAATGTAGATCTTTCTTATTACGGAATTGGAATAGAAAAAGTTTATAAGTTTTTAAAAGAAAAATTTTCTTTAAAAAATGATCAAATACTACTATTTGAAAGTTTTTTAATAAATTCCAAAAAGAAAATAGAAACTTTACTTAAGAGTATAAAACAAGCAAAAATAGTTTTATCCATTTACAACTATTTTTTAAGTTCATATTTACCCGAAACAAAGTATGGAATTTTTCTTTTGGGTGAAAAGAGCATTTATTCAAACTCTTATGAATATTTTGAGGGAATTTATAATGCAATCAAAACCTCTTTTTATAAAGTTAAAAATATAATTATTCAAACCTTTTATCCAGATTTATTTGTTTTTAAATATCTAAAAAAACCTTATGAAGAGTTTTTTGCTAAGGAAATTTTATTTAGAAAAGAAAAAAATTTTCCTCCTTACAACCTGGATATAGATATTTTTTATCTATCAAAAGATAATAACCTAGAAAAAGTTAAAGAATTTTCCAAAGAGCTTCTAACTCCCATTTTTAAATACATATTTAAATATACAAAATTAGATTTTTATAAAATTCCAAAACGAAAAGACTATTTTGTATTTTCCCAAAAAATCTTTATAGGCAAGGATCATTTAACTTTAGTGGCCTCTCATTTGTTTAATTATATCTACTCTAAGGAAATTAAAGTCCTTTATAAAATAAATCACCCTATCTTATCTTTAATTTAGAAATTTCTGTAAAACTAATTTAAATAATGTATAACTAAACTATCTTTATTTGTAAAATTATTTTTGCCTACTAAATTTACCTACGTCGTTTTATCTCTTATGTAAATTTCTTAAAAATACTTCTTAATTACTTTTGAAAACAAATGCAATTTTAAGTCAGATTTTCAGTTGCTTTCCTTTTATAAATGTTTCTAAGTTTTATTTAATATTTTCCTTTTTTTCAACGTTTTTAAGTTCGCTAAATTAATTTTTACTCTGGGGATGTAAAAAAAATGGAGATTTTAGTTAAGGGGAAAAATGATAAGGATTTTACGGAAAACTTCCTAAGTTAGGGAAAGTAATTTAAGAAAATTTCTAAATATAAGTCTTTAAATCACCACTTTTATCAAACTGCCCCTTTTGACTCTTGACAACTGAGCAAATTTGACATACACTTACATATGTATACTAATGTATACATATGAATAAAATATGTCATAAAAATTTCTTAAGGAGATGCAATTATGATATTAAAACTTACTTTATCAGTTTTAGCTTTGATCTCAGTCTCTTTAGCTCATCCATATAGAAATTGGAGTCCAGGACATTGGAATTGTAAAACAGAATGTTGGAGATATGAGTCAAAATGTTGGAATTATGGTCCCAAGTATTGGAATTGGGGACCAGAATATCGTCGTTGGGGACCAGG
>DQVG01000089.1 GCA_015661865.1 Desulfurobacteriaceae bacterium | reverse complement strand
TTCAGGCTTAACCTTTATTATCTCTCCTACATAACCAACATCTTTTTCTACATTTTCTTCTATTCCTAAATTTTTTAAATATTTTTGAGTAAAAACTTTTTTTACAAAAAGTAAATTAGCATCTTTTCCAGAAATTCCTACTGCATTTCCTCCATGGCTATTAATTAAGCTCACTATATCTTTATTAACAAAACCACATAAAACCATTTCAACGATTTGCATAACTTCTTTAGTAGTTATTCTTAAACCACCTACAAATTCGGTAGGTATATTTAATTTTTTTAAAAAGGAAGATATTTGAGGTCCGCCTCCATGCACAATAATAGGATTTATTCCAATATACTTTAGTAAAACTATATCTTTAGCAAAAAGAGTTCTTAAGTTCTCATCTGTAAAGGCGCTTCCTCCATATTTTATTACAAAGGTTTCTCCATAAAAATTTTTTATATAAGGAAGAGCCTCTAAAAGAATAGAAGCTTTTCCTATTAAAGTTTGCATATAAAAACTCCTTTTAAATTTCTTTATTTATAAAAGATGTTTTATGTTTTTTTGCTTCTCTTTCGAAAAATTTTACTTCTCTTTTTATAAAATCATTAACTTTTTCAAAAAGAAAATTTATTTTTAAAAATCTTTTTTGAATAGTTTTTACAATTTCTAAATTCTCTTGAGATAGTTTAATTTTTTTTAAATTTTCCAAATCTTTTTTTATTACTAACAATTCTTTTTCTAACTTTAAAATTTCTTTTATAAGTTTATTAAAGTCTTTATAATTACCCCTTAAAGCAGATAAAAGGATATTTTCAAAATCTTTTAATTTTTTATTTATTTCTTCTAAAATTTCTTTCAACTTAATACTCCAATAAAATCGGGTTTTTATTTAAATAGCACTCCCATTCCCAAGCATCTTTTATTATGGTTTCAATATTATTATGCTTGGGTTCCCAGTTTGTCAAAGATAAAAGTTTTTTAGGATCCGCTATAAGTTTAGGTGGATCCCCGGGGCGTCTTTTTCCTATTTTTACTGGAAAGTCTACTTTTGTTATTTTTTTTGCTACTTTTATAATTTCTTTTACCGAATATCCTTTACCATATCCCACATTAAAAATCTCACTTTTATCTTCTTTTTTTATATAGTTTAAAACCTCTATATGAGCAAAAGCCAAATCTTTTATATGAATATAGTCTCTTACGCATGTTCCATCTTCTGTTGGATAATCGGTTCCAAAAATTTCTATATATGGGATTTTTCCTAAAGCAGCCCTTAAAACTCTTGTAATTAAATGAGTTGGATTTTTATTAGCTTGGCCAAGTTTTGCTTCAATATCTGCTCCAGCTACGTTAAAATATCTTAAAATTCCAAATTTTAAAAAGTTAGATCTAGCTATATCCTTTAATATTTTTTCAACCATCAATTTTGATTCACCATAAGGATTAATGGGATTACACATCGAATCTTCAGAAATTGGCACTTGCTTAGGTATTCCATAAACTGCTGCTGTGGAGGAAAATATAAAATACCTCACATTTGACATTAGAGCTGCTTTTATTAAGTTTAAAGATCCGATAACATTGTTTTCATAATACTTATACGGACTTTTTGTACTTTCCTCTACTTTTATATAAGCAGCAAAATGCATAATTGCATCTGGTCTAAAATCAGAAAGAGCCTCTAAAATTTGGGAAAAATTTCTAATGTCTCCAAAATAGAATTTATTATTTTTTAATGCCCATTTATGACCATTTTCTAAATTATCAAAAATAGCAACTTCATACCCTAATTTATTTAAAAGATAAGCTACATAAGATCCTATATAACCAGCTCCGCCGGTAAGAAGTATTTTCATAACTTTCCTCAAAAAAGTATATAACTAATAAACTAAAATTTCCCCAGTAATTAATTTTTTCCAAATGTTTGGCATCTCATCCATATGAACTTTTACAATTTCAGAAATTCTTTTTTCTAAAGCAGACTTATCTTTATCAGTTCTAATAGAAACATCAATAGTTAAAGGTTCATTTATAGGTTTTCCAATTTGGGAAACTATATAACAATATGCTTCTTTTACTTCAGGTATTTCTTTTACTATATCTCTACAAATTAAATTAGCTGTAATGTTATATATTTTTCCTACATGAGTAACAGGGTTTTTACCAGCTGCAGCTTCTAAGGACATAGGTCTATAAGGTGTTATAAGACCATTCACTCTATTACCTCTTCCTACTTCTCCATCATCTCCAGCCTCAGCTGAGGTTCCTGTAACAGTGATATAAACATTTTGATTTTCTATATCATCTCCAGTATTTATATGAATTTCAATGTCCCTATGTGTCCACTTTTTAGCTTCCTTTAAAGCAAGTTTTTTTACATTTTCTTTTTTCTCAACATAGTCATTTATATCTTTTATATATTTATCTACAAAAGCGCAAGCTATAGTTAATATAATTTTATCTCCATTTCTAACACCCATTACTTTAATATCTTCTCCAATTTCAGGGTATTTACTTTTTATTTCTTTACTATTTAAAAGTTTTTCAACGTGATAAACTATATTTTCAAGATCATCAAAAGGAGCATATCCTACTCCAAAAGAGGTATCATTTGCAAGTGGAACCCCAACTTTTAATTGTCTAAGAAAGATATCTACTAAGTCTATAGAACCCGGTCT
>DQVG01000068.1 GCA_015661865.1 Desulfurobacteriaceae bacterium | reverse complement strand
TTTAAAGCCTTCTTTTATAGCTTCTTTTAAAACATTTTTAATATTATCTTTATATTTTATATAAAGAATTAAAGATAAGATAATTGCACTAAGAAGCTTATATCCCAAAATAAATAGAATATTTTCTTTTTTATTAATTTTTTGATTAAAACCATAATAAGAAGAATTTATAAAATTTATAAAAAATTCAGGTAACTGAGGCTGTTTAAGTAAAATCTCAGTTACCTGATTAGGATCTTCCAAATTATTTAGTTTCCTTAATATGTTAAATAAATTTTCTAAAATTTCCTCTTTTACCGGCATTTGTGTTTTTATATTTTAGTTATTTTTTTTATCATCTTCAGATAATTTTTTTCTTAAGAAATCTTTAAGTTTTTCTTTTATTTCCTCTTCGTTTTTTGGAGGTTCTACCTTTTGGGTCATTTGATTTAAATTTTGAAGTAAATCATTTATATTTTGACTGGTATCTGAAATAATATCAGCTTCTCCTGGCATTGGTAGCATTCCTGGAGCACTTGGCATTGCAGGGACAACTCCAGGTAAACTTTGACCTTCTTGAGAAGGCATTGCTATAGGAGAGAAGCCTTTTGAAATTAAAGTTTGGGCTATTTTATCTCCATAGTTTACGGGATTACCTTGGTTATCAATAAATATATGTTGGGTAAACCCTACACTAGTAACTTGATTTTGACGAGCTACTTTATAATCAAATCTAATAACATTTCCCTGGGCAAAAGTAATAGTAGCTTCAACTTCAATAACATCATCTAAGAAAATAGGTTGAAAATGTCTATTGGCAAATTCAATTACTGGCATAAGTACGTGTTCATTTTGAGTCATATTTCTTAGCTCAAATCCTAAAGCTCTTAAAAGCTCCGTTCTTACTTTTTCATAAATTTTTAAATAGCTACTATCATCCATAACTCCAAACGCATTAATTTCCGAAGGAGAAACTCTATAGGGCATAGAAGCTGCAACAAGCTGAGATTTTTGAGGTGTATCCTGAGGATTAGTATTTCCTCCTTCCTGATTTTCAAATTCTTTTTTTTCTTCAGACATTTTAAATCCTCCTAAATATTCCTTTTTAATTTATAATAAATTATAAGTTTAAATTGTTTCTTAGTCAAAATTACATAAGATTGTTTGACGATTTTAATACTATTTACAAAATATTATATTTTCTTATTTTTTTTCTAAAAAAGTTTGTCTTTGCTTTACAAGCTATTTTTTTTGTTTTTCTTTAAATTATTTTTTTTGCAGTTACCCTATTTAATCTAAATTTCTTTTTCAACTAATTTTTTAACTTCTAAAGGTAGTTCATTAATATCAATTCCAAATTTTTTTAATTCCTCTTCAGTATGGGGATACGGACAAACTGGATGCTCACCGGGGATATAACCATGAACCGGACAAACGCTAAATACAGTTGTAAAAGTAAAATAAGGGATTTTTGTTTGTCCTAAAACTTTTAAAAGCTCAAGTAAAGTTTCTTTATTTGGTCTTTCTCCTATGTAAAAATGAACGACGGTTCCTCCCGTATGTCTATTTTGAAGATCATTTTGATGGTTAGCTAAAAATACTAAGTCGTTTTGACTCCAAACAGGTGGATGGCAGGAGTTAGTAAAGTAAGGAGCTTCTTCAGTCCCTGAAGTAATTAAATCTGGGATTCTTTTTTTAGAAAGTCTTGCAAGCCTATAAGAAGCTCCTTCTGCAGGAGTTGCTTCTAAGTTAAATAGACATCCATATTTTTTTTGAAATTCTCTTGTTTTTTCTCTCATAAAATCCAAAATTTCTTGAGAAAATTCATGAGCTTCTTCATCTAAAAGACCATTTTCATATCCTAAATTTTTCATAGCTTCATGAAGGCCTACGTATCCAATTGTTAAAAAGTGAGTTTTAAATTTTGGAAGTAAATATCTTTTTGTGTAAGGATAAAGACCTTTTTCAAAGTATTTTAAAATGAATTCTCTTTTTCTTAAAAGACCGTCTTTTGCCTTTTCCATCCAATCTTCCAAAATTTCTAAAAATACTTTTTTTCTCTCTTCTTTTGACTCAGCTTTATTTTTTGCAAGATATCCAATCTCAGGAAGATTTAAAGTAATAACTCCAATTGAACCTACATATTCCCCATTTCCAAAAAGACCACCTGTATGTTTTTGTAATTCATTTAAATCTAATTGTAATCTACAGCACATTGATCTAACATCACTTGGATTTATTTTTCTTAATCCACTTTCTCCATTTATACAATTTTGAAAGTAAGTAGCTCCATATTTAGCATTAGCTTCTAAAATAATTTCTAATAGATCTTGAGGAAGTTTAAAAAAGCTTTCCGTTAAATTTATAGTTAATACTGGGAAGGTAAAAACTCTTCCGTTAGCATCCCCCTCTAAATAAGTTTCAAAAAAGGTTTTATTAAATAAATTTATAAATTCTTGAAGATCATCATAAGTATAATAACTTTTGTTTTCATCACTTTCAACTTTATAAACATCCGGTCTATATTCAATTGGCTTTGCTGCAACAGTTGCCGGCATATTTTTTAGATCTTCTGGCACGGTTAATGCTAAGGTAAAGTTTGTAAATGGAGCTTGTCCTCCCCAGCGAGTCGGAAAATTTAAGTTAAATAAAAGCTCTTGAATGGATTGTTTTAAATCCTTTTTTATCAATTTAAAAGCTATTTTTTTTGCTTGCTCTTTACTTAAACCTTCCTTTTCCAATTCATCTACTAAATCTATATAATCTTTCAAAATATAAGGAGCTAAATAAACATCCACATCACTAAAAGCTTGTGCCCCCATCCATTCATTACTCATAACTCCTAGAAAATTAACCATATGGGAAACTGCACTTCTTAAGTGCTTAGCAGGATTTGAAGCTGTCTTTCCGGGGACTCCATTAAACCCTTCATCTAAAAGTTGTTTTAAAGACCACCCTGCACAATAAGGAGCAATTCCCCCGGATAAATCATGAATATGTACTTGACCTTTTCTATGCATATCGGCTATAGGTAAATCTTTATAAACTTCATTTAAAGTATACTCAGCTATTACCCAACCACTTGCATGAAGCATTAAATTAGGGAAAGAATAATCTGTGTTACTATTTTCATGAACTCTCCAATCTTTTCGATTTATGTAGTTTTCAACAATTTCTTTTACTTTTTGAGAAATAATTTTTTTCTTATCTAAATTCATAATGTACCCCTTTTTTGTGTTTTTATAAGATTTTTATTTGAGAATGATGTTTTTTAAAAAATATATTATTTGGAAATGGTAGAAAAATTTTCCTTGAAAAAATTATATATAAAAGAAAAATTTTTGAAAATAGTTATAAGTATTATGAGAAGGGAAATTTTAAGTTTAAGTTTCCCAAGATCTAAAAAAGAAAGATAATAAAAGTATTAAGATGTTGTTTAACAATAGTTTTTGATAACTTTTAGTTAAAAATCTATTATAAAATATTGGACATAATTTTTTAACAGTTGGAGGAAAATTAAATATGAAAGGGTTACTGTTAGTTATATCTGGGCCATCTGGAGTTGGAAAAACAAGTTTAGTGAAAAAATTTTTAGAAGAATTTAAAAGTGAAGTGATTTTTTCTATATCTTGTACAACTAGAAAACCTCGTCCAGGAGAAGTACATGGCAAAGATTATTTTTTTGTAGACCAAAAAACTTTTGAAAAAATGATAGAAAAAGATGAACTTTTAGAATGGGCAAATGTACACGGAAATTATTATGGAACCTTAAAAAGTTTTGTATATGAAAATTTATTAAAAGGAAAAAGCGTTTTATTGGATATAGATCCTCACGGGGCTTTTCAAATAAAGCAAAAGATAAGAGATTCGGTATTAATATTTATTTTACCTCCTTCCTGGGATGAACTTAAAAAACGCCTTCAAAAAAGGAAAAGTGAAAGTGAAAGTGAAATTCAAAAACGATTACGTAGAGCCAGGGAAGAGATTAAGTTTTGTAAAGATTATGATTATTTAATAGTAAATGATAGATTAGAAAAAGCGTACGAAGTTTTAAAAAGTATTTACATTGCTGAAAAAAGGAAAACGTGTAGATTTTTAAATAATCTAGAAAACGAAATTAAAGATCCATATTTAATATCCTTAATAAGAAGCGAGGAATAAAATGAAATACATTTTTGGACCTGTTAAAAGTAGAAGATTAGGAATATCCTTGGGTATCGATCTAATTCCTTATAAAACATGCTCTTTTGATTGTATATACTGTGAAGTTGGAAAAACTACTTTAAAAATAAAAGAAAGGCAAAGTTTTTTTAAATTAGAAGAAATAAAACAGGAAATAGAAGAGTTTTTGAAAAACTATAGAGGAAAACTGGATTACATTACCTTAGCTGGATCTGGGGAGCCCACTTTAAATAAAAACTTAGGTGAAATTATAGATTTTTTAAAAGAAAATTATCCTTATAAAGTTGCTTTGATAACAAATTCCTCTCTTTTATATAAAGAAGATGTTTTAAAAGATATAGAAAAAGTAGATATTATAGTTCCTTCTTTAGATACATTAACTCCATCCATATATTTTAAGTTAAATCAACCGGATCCAGAATTATCTTTAGATCTTATTTTAGAAGGTTTATATAATATAAAAAATTTAAAAGCAAAAATATTTCTTGAAACTCTGTTTGTAAAAGGATATAACGATACTCAAGAGGAAATTCAAAAATTTAAAGAGTTTATTTTAAACTATCAACCTGATGAGTGGCAACTAAATACAGTAGTAAGATTTCCAGCTTACAAATTTGCTAAGCCAGTTTCTTATTATTTTTTAAAGTTTGTAAAAGATTTTGTAGGATATAAAAAAACAAAAATCTATTATTATCCTAATAAAGAAACTCAAAAGATAAATCTAGATGTAGAAAAATATATTTTGGAAACCGCAAAAAGAAGACCCTTAGATTTAAAAGAACTTCTTAGTTTATTTGATGAAAAACAAGTATATTATGCTGTTAATAAATTAAAAACTCTAAAGAAAATAGAGGTAACAGATAATCTACAGATTGTTACAACTGAGAAAAGATAAAATGAAAAAGTTTTTTGTATTTTTTTTCTTACTTAATTTTTCTTTTGCGAAGCTTCCTTTTAAAGTTAAAGGAGAACTTCCAAATTATATTTTAAATCAGATAGAAAATACCTACACAAATGAAACTCCTCAAGAAGTTGCTAAGGTTATCTCAAATATTCCTACTTTTAGGGCATATTATGAAAACGAAAAAAACACCATATACGTTTTTAGATATTTTTATATTAAAAAATTTGTAATAAAAAAAGTACCAAAAGATTTGGATAAAAATCTTTTAATATCTTTTTTATCTTTCCAAAAATATACAAAATATGATCCTCAAAAAGAAAAATTTTTAAAGTTATATTTAAAAGAACTTTTAAAAGCTTTGGGTTACAAAATAAAAGATATTTCTTTTAAAAAAAACTATAAGGGAAAAGGTGTTATTATTTATATTTATATTGATGCTGTTAAAGAAAAGCAAAAAAATAAAAAATTTAATTTGAAAGGGAAAATTCAAAATGTTTTAAATTTTTTTAAAAATATCGTAAAGGAAAAACCAAAAGTAGAAAAGGAAAAGGAGCTTAATAAAAATAAAATTGGATTAATTATTTTTTATGGTTTGGAAAGGGCTCCTTTAAATAGTTTTAAAGATGCTATTCTTTTAAAACCTGGAAAAGATTTTTCTGAGGAATATTTCTCAAAAAGTATAAATTTACTTTACTCTAGTGGATATTTTTTGAGTATAAAAGTTAAAAAAATAAAAATAAACAATAAAATCCATTTAATTTTTGATGTAAGAGATGCCCCAAAATATAAAATAAAGTCTTATATTGGTTATAATTTTTTGTATGGGCCTGTACTTAATTTAAATGTAAAAGCGATATCTCCTTTTAAAAAAGGTAATATTTTTTCATTATATTTAAAATATCAAAAAGATAAATTATTTGATATTACTTTTGAAAGAGAAAAAAATTTTTTATCCTTAAATTTAAGATACAAAAAAGAAATTTTAAAAGATATTTCTTCTCAAACCTTATCTTTGTCAGCTAAAAGAAGTATATTTACATTACGAAGTACTTTTTCATCCGAAATTGGTTTAGCTTATAAAAACGTAGAAGAGAAAGATTTATCTAGAATTTATTTATATACTAATTTTTTATATGAGAGAAAAAAGCTTGATAGTTCTATTTTCCCAACAAAAGGATATATTTTAAAGATTTTCTCAAAATATATGTTTTCCTTTGATCTGTACTATAATATAATAAAGTTTTCTCCAAAACTTATGATATTTGTGCCCCTTAAAAGTCAAATATTTACTTATCGAACTAATTTAAATTTTGGATATTTAAAAAATTTAAGTAATAAAGAAGATGTAACTGAGTATTTTTATTTAGGTGGTTTTGAAAGTTTAAGAGGATTTGAATATAAAAGCATTGGTCCTTTAAAAACTTATTTTAACTTTCAAAATGATGTTATCTATCGTATCCGAGATAAAATATTTTTAGGAAGTTTTCTTGACCTTGCTATTTCTGAATCAGATGAAATTTACTCAAGTTTAGGACTAGAAGGGGGATTTATAACTCCCTTGGGAGATATTTTACTTTTTAGTTCATATAAAATAAAAAGTGAAAATCAAATTTTAAAAACTTTTAAAGATAAATTATCTTTTGGATTTATAATAGGACTAAGTTTTTAAGGAAAATAAGTTTTGAGGTTTTTATTATGAAAAAGGTAATATTTTTCTCTTTTTTATTTTTTGCTTATTTTATAAATTTAAGTTGTTTTGCAAATAAAAAAAATAATGAAATAATTATATACTCCGATAAAGCCTACTTTGATATAAATCTAAGGAAAATAACTTACCTTGGGAATGTTTTAATAATATCTCCATATTTTAATGCTACTTGTAGTAAGGCAGATATATTTTTTGATAAAAATTTAAAGATTCAGTATATATATGGTTATAATAATGTTACTTTGGAAAATAAAAGTTTTTATGTAAAGGCTAACTTTTTTTTCTATGATGTAAAAAATAAAAAGCTTACCTTAAAAGGAAAGGTAAAAATAACTATCAAAGATATAAAAATGTTTAAAAAAACTAAAAAAGAGATATTAAATGCTGGAAGTTAAAAATCTTCATAAATCTTATGAAGACAAGCAAGTCTTAAGTAATATAAATATTTATTTGCAACAAAAAGAAATAGTAGGTATACTTGGTCCAAATGGTTCTGGAAAAACTACTCTTTTTAAATGTATCTTGGGTTTAGAAAAGGTAGATAAGGGAGAGATAAAGTTAGATAATTATATTTTAAATTCCTTACCTATATATAAAAGAGCAAGACTAGGATTATCCTATTTACCTCAGGAAATAACCGTTTTTCAGGATCTGACAGCCTATGAAAATATTTTTTCTATATTAGAATATTATCATCCTTACCCCGAAAAAGAAACAGAAAAACTTTTATATGAATTTCAATTGGAAAATGTAAAAAATATTAAAGCCAAGTATCTTTCGGGAGGACAAAAAAGACGTTTAGAAATTGCTCGAGCTTTAAGTATCTCTCCCAAATATATTTTATTAGATGAACCTTTTGCTGGAGTAGATCCTATTGCGATTGTAGATATAAAAAAAATTATAGAAAAGTTAAAAAGGAAGGGTTTGGGAGTTCTTATAACCGATCATAATGTTTTGGAAATGTTAAATTTTACAGATAGAAACTATATTTTATTTGAAGGTAAAATTCTTGCTTCTGGAAAAAAAGAGGAAATTTTGAAAAATTCAAAAGTAAAAGAGATTTATTTAGGACACTTAGCAGATATAGCAAAAAAAATATAAAAGGAGAAAAAGGTGATAAAGCTAACCAATTTAGAAAAAGACCTTTTAAGTCTTCCCTTAGAAGAACTAGGAGAAATTGCTTTTGAAAAAAAGAGAAAAGTATCTCAAGATTTTGTTTATTTTACTCATAACTACCATATAAACTACTCTAATGAGTGTTTGGCTCTTTGTCCAATGTGCGCTTTTGGAAAGCCTCTTGGAAAAGGTTATACTTTATCTTTGAAGGAAGTAGAGGATAAATTAAAAAAATTAAAAGAAAAAAAGAAAAATATTTTGGAAATTCATATTGTAGGTTCTTTAAATCCAAATCTACCTTATAAATACTATATTTCTTTAATAGAACTAGCGAAAAAATATTTTCCTGAAAGTACAGTTAAAGCTTTTACTGCAACCGAAATAGCTTACTTATCAAAAAAAGAAAGTAAGAGTATAGAAGATATCTTAAAGGATATGAAAGTAGCGGGCTTAGATGTTCTTCCCGGAGGAGGAGCTGAAATTTTAAAAGATGATTTAAGAAAAATTCTTTGCCCCAATAAAATAGATTCTTTTACCTATTTAAAAGTTCATAAAATAGCTCATAAATTGAAAATAAAAACAAATATTACTATGCTTTTTGGTCATATAGAATCTTGGGAAGATAGAATTTATCATTTAAAACTTATAAATGAAGTTTATAAAGAAACTGAAGGATTTTTAGTATTTATTCCTCTTTTATTTCATCCTAAAAATACGAAGTTTGAAGGAAAAGTAAAAAAAGTATTTCCAGCAGAGATATATAGGTTAATAGCTATTAGTAGAATTTTATTAGATATTCCTCATATAAAATCATATTGGGTAATGTTAACTCCAAAAGTAGCTCAAACTGCTTTACTTTTTGGAGCAGATGATTTAGATGGTTGTGTTTATGAGGAAAAAATAACAAAATATGCAAAAAGAAGTTCTCCGGATTATCTAAATGAAGAAAACTTGAAAAAATTAATTTGGGATGTAGATTTAACTCCAGTTTTAAGAGATGGAAAATTTAATATAAAAAAGGTTTATGAAAAAAGAGAGTATGCTTACAGTTGTAAGCACTAAGAAAAAACCAAGTCTTTCTGATATAAAAAGGGCTAAAGAAATATCTCAAAAATTAAACTTACCTTATTTAAAAAGAGGTAAGTTAACTTTAAATCAACTATTTGAAAAAGCAAGGGAATTTTTTAAACAAGAAAAGATAAGAATTTTACTTGTGGAAAACCAAAATTTAAAACTTATAACCCCAAGTAAACAAGAGCTTTATTTTCACCCGGGGCTGCTTAAAATTAGATTTTTAAATATCTTAAAAAAGGAAAAATTTAATATAAATTCTAAAGATGATCTTTTTTATCAAGTTTTAAGTTTAAGACCAGGAGATTTAGTTTTAGACTGCAACTTGGGACTTTGCCAAGATGCCCTTTTATGTGTTTATAAAACAAAAAGTATGTTAGTTGGTCTTGAAATAGATAAAGTTATAGCTTTGGTTGTAAGAGATGGTTTAAAAAAATATAACTTTACGGGAAAGATGAAAATTTTTAATACTTTAAAAAATTTAATTTATCCTATTTGTATAGATAATAAAACTTATTTGCAAATGGCTAAAGATAATAGTTTTGACGTAGTTTATTTTTCTCCTATGTTTATTAATCCAAAATGGATATGTTCCCAAATGATGCCTCTAAGGGAAATTGCTATAAAGAGTTTTCCAGATAAAGATACTTTGGAAAATGCAAAAAGAGTCGCTAGAAAAAGAGTTGTAATTAAAATAAATAAAGGAGCTCATGAGCTTTTTGATTATTTAGATGATTTTCAAATTGTTAAAACTCAAACGAGATTAGAGTATCTAATATGGACAAAAAAATAGTTATTAAAGTTGAAAATTTAGTAACAAAATTAAAAAATAAAATTATTCATAATAATTTAAATCTTTATGTTTACGAAAATGAAATTCTTACTATATTTGGTCCCTCAGGCGAAGGGAAATCCCTTCTTTTAAAAATTATTGTAGGTTTATTGCCTTTCTATAAAGGGAAAGTTATTGTTTTAGGAAAAGAGATTAATAAGTTAACTAAAAAAGAGCTATATAAATTAAGAAGAAAAATTAACTATGTATTTCAAAATGACACTTTATTTGACGAATATAAAGTTTGGGAAAATGTAATGTTCTATTATCTTGAGCATGATCTTCTAAAACCGGAGGAAGCGAAAAAATTAGCTTTAAAATATCTTAAGTTAGTAAATTTAGAAAATCACATTAATTATTATCCCAAAGAACTTTCAGGAGGTCAAAGAAAGAGAGTATCTATAGCTCGCACTTTAAGTTTAAATCCAGAAGTTTTACTTTTTGATGAGCCTACTTCGGGTTTAGATCCTATTAATGCAAAAAATATTTATAATTTAATCTTGAATTTAAAAAAAAATGGAAAAACTTGCATAGTAGTATCTCACAATATTCACGAAGCTTTAAAAATAGCAGACAGAATAGCTTTTTTATATAAAGGAAAAATAGTATTTACAGGGACACCTTCCGAATTTAAGTCAAGTAATATTCCTATTATAAGAAGTTTTTTAGAGTAATAAAAAGAGGTGAATATAAAATGAAAAAGGAAAAAAAATTACCTATATATATTCCCGAAAGCTTTAACATAGATGCTCCCATTATGTGCACAGAAGGAGAGGCTAATAAATATAACTTTCATGGGTATCTGTTTAAGATAGAGAAGGAAGAAAGAAAATTTGTCAAAGATTTTTTTGAAGATAAAGTTTATCAAGAAACTTATAAATGTGTCCTTATTTATCAGGCTTATAATCAAGAAAGTAAAAGTCAATCCAATCCTATTTATAAAAGTGAAAGGGATTTTACTTTCCCCGGAGACAGAAAATATTATCTTTTAAAACCCATAATTGCATATAGGTATAAAAAAGATCAAAAATTATCTCAAGAAAATATAACTCTGCTTTCTCACAGAGAAGTTCTTTTAGAACCCGGAGATTATCTTGAGCTTTTAACTTTAGATGATCCGGTTTTAAAAGATTTTGATAAAGGTCTTTGTTTAGGAAAAATATATGGTTCAGAAGTTAATAACTTTTATGTTTCTTTTCCAGATTTTCGGGAGCTTCAAGAGGCCCGCTCAGGGTGCACCACGGGACCCTCGGGGACAGGAAAAAGTGTTATTACAAAAATGCTTTTAGCAGTTATAGCTTATCAAACTCCAATGGGAGCAATTATTATAGATCCCTCTCAAGAATACTCTTTATCTACACCCATAGATTTGGAAAAAATTGTAGATTTAACTTCTTATTTAGAAGAAAAAGGATTTGTAGAAGGGCAAGTTGATGGCATTAAAATGAGAAAAAGATTTTTTATTGAAGATATTGAAGGCCTTTATTTTGAATCCTTAGAACCTTTAGTTCCCTTAATTTTAGATCTTATTAAAGTTAGGTTTGTAATAAGCTCTGTAAAAACAGAAGATGTATTTTTTAACCTAAGGGAAAATATTTATTATTATTTTTGTAATATTCAACCTGAGGAATTTGAGGAAAATGCTTTTGAAGAAGATGTTGAAACTCCTTTAGAGTTAAATACTTTGCTTGAGGTTTTAGGTAAATTAAGAAGAAATTTAGATAAATTGTCAAATTATGAAGAGATTTTAAAAAATATAAGTCAAGAACTTGGAAAAGAAAAACTTTCTAAAAGTGAAAGGG